>JAEYZJ010000105.1 GCA_023430705.1 Pseudomonadota bacterium
CGTACTTTCTCGCCGTATACTCCATGCAGCCCGAGGACCTTGCCCGGTTCAGGGCACTGCCGAAGGAGCAGCAGAAGGAGGTCGATGATGCTGGACTGCCGGCATGGGCCGACTGGGAAAAGCGAAACGCAACGCACCTGCGGAACCTTGGCGGCATGGTAGGCAAGACTGTTCGCGCGCACAAGGACGGCAGCATCGCTCCCGCCAGCAACAGCTTCTGCGGCTACGTTGTGGTAGAGGCCGAAAGCGCGGAGGCCGCTGCGCTTCTCTTTGTCGATCATCCTCACCTGAAGCTGTTCCCGGGTGACGGTGTCGATGTGATGCCCTTTCTTTCAGGTCCCGACCGCAACTGGACTGCCTGACAAGCGGACATCCGCGAGACATCGGCCTGTCAGCCCCAGATCACACGCTCGAAGCCTATGGGCTCGCCCGGCGGCCGGTCGGCGAAGATCTCGTCGCGCGCGACGAACTCCGTGAAACCGCCTGCGGGCGACCAGATCGCATGCAGCTCGGCGGGCATGCCCTCCTCGTCGGAGAAGGTGACGATGCGGCGCCCGACGTCGTCCGGCACGGGATCGGGGTTGGTTGCCTGGAAATAATTCCGCTGCTCGGCGAGGAAACGCTCGAGCTTCCCGTGTGCCTGGCTGACGAGCGAGGCCGAGGCCCTGCTCGCATTCTCGTCAGCATGCTGGAGCCTTAGCGAGACGTGCAGGATCAGCCGCTCGCTCGCCAGCGTATAGAACCACCGTCCGCCGGTGCCGCGGGCGATGTAGCCAAAAGCGACCCCCGACGCGGGCCAGCCGGTGTCGAGCGCCGCCGCGATGTCCCCGGGGGTCGCGAGCTCGAGGAGGGCCGGATCGGTGGCGAACAACCGCCCAAGGCTCGCTTCTTCGAGGCGCGGGGCAAGAGCCTCGGGGATCGGCGGCATGGAAATGCCGAGGTCCTGCACGAGCCAAACCGCTGCCTGCAGCGGCGTGTCGGTGTCGGGCAGGCCGGAGTCCGGGCGTTCGGTTTGCAGGTCCATGTGCTTTGCCCTCAGTGTTTCGCCATATCGAGCGGGACGAGCGGCGCCGAGGACTTGCCAAGGGTCTTGGCCTCGCGCTGCACGTAGCTCCGCTCCTCGGATACCTGCAGGAATTCGCCGACGTTGAGCGTCCTGCCGGACTTCTGGTCGACCCCCGTCCAGGTCTCGAAGTTGTCCACCACGCGGCCGGATTTGAGCAGACCGTCGGCGTGATCCTTGAGGAGTTTCAGCCGGCTGCAGGCGGACGAGACTTCCTCGGGCGAGAATTCGGGCCCGAGGCGCGCCTTGAAGGTGTCTTCGCTCATCCCCTTCAGGTTGTCGTACATGGCGCGGCTCATCAGCGGAGGCGGACCGCCATAGGTGCTCTTGAGATCGTCCCGGAGCGGCTTGCCGTCATCGAGACTGTCGAGCTTCTTCATGCCCGGTCCCATGCACATGTCGTTGTCGATGCCGGTGATCTTGGCTGTGTTGCCGGTGACCTGGATGAAGATGTTCTCGGGCTGCCGGTCCATCTGGGCCATCAGGCAGTCCACTGTCTGCAGGTCGAGCAGGCCCTTCTGGATGCTGGCGGTCAGGGGCGGGTTGGAGTTGCCTGTATAGGGGATGTCCTTGAAGTCGACGGTCGTCTTCTGCCACACGCCGTTGTCGTCCTTGCGGACACCGTAGTTCTTCAGGTTGTCGAGCCAGCCCATGGCAAGTTCGTCATCAAACTTCTGGATGTCTTTCGCGTCGGTCACCGGCACCTCGTGCTTGTAGATGACCGACTCGCCGGGAGCCTTGTGCATCGCGAGCCCGGCCTGCCCGTTGTGGATGACGATGTCGGGCTTCGGGATCGACTGACCGATGCCAAGTTCCCGGGCGACATTGGCGGAAGCAACGTTCCTGGCTCCCATGCGCATGTCCTGCTGGTCGAAGCCGGTCACCGATTCCCCGGCCATCAGCTTCTCGGCCTGCTTGGACAGGCCTTTCACGACGCGCACATCGGTGCCGTAGGCGAGGAGCGACACCGTGTTGGCCTTGCCCGCCCCGAAATTGTCCTTCGACTTGCTCTTGTCGATGGACTGGTCGTTCATGTCCTTGTTGTAGGACGACACGTCGGTGATACCGCCACGCAGCAGTGTCAGCGCGTCGGGCAGATCGAGCGATTTGCCGTCGGTGTTCTTCAGCTTGGACAGGTCGTCCAGCCGCCCCAGTTCGTCGAGCGCCATCTGCTTCAACTCGGTCATGACGCCGCGACGGCCCGCCTTGGAGTCCGAATTGGCGTGTTTGGCCTCGTAGGCCTCGGCCTGCGCGACGACCGACGTCAGCTCGTGCCTGAGTTCGTCGATTTTGGCCTTGCCGACGTCGGAGAGGTTCGTGCCGCCGAGCTTGCCCAGCTTGTCCTGGTAGGCCTCAAGGTGCCCCAGCGCTCCCTTGTAGGCCTCCGAGTTTGTCTTCAGCGTCTTGCCGAAGATGGTTATGTCGGTCTTGGGGGCGCCTCCCATCCGGGCCACAAGCTCCGAACCGGAAAGCACGCCGTGGCTGGCCTTGGCATCGTGCGGCGAGGGGGGTGGCGCAGTGGTTCCAACGCCTTTGGCAAGCGGATTGTCCGTCTTGACGCCATCATCCTTGAAAAGCGGGTTCGTCTGCCACTGGACACCGCCGCCCGGCCCGGAAATACCCGACATGCTCCACCTCAGGTCGTTGGATCACCCGGAGGATAGGGACCACGGACATCGGACGGAGTGACGAAAGTTACTCGGCCCGTCGACCGGTTGAGCGACCGCCTACCCCCCCGCTGGAAATCTCCGACTTTCCCGTACCGGGCTGGGCGCCTGATTGCGCAAACCCTGGCGGCCTCTCTCCTCGTCACAACGACCGTCCCCACGCTTTCCTCCACCCCTGCCACCTATTTTCTGCGCGGGCTGAAACTCCCTTTTCGCGGGGGCCGTAGCTGCGTCCGATCGCTCAGCCGAGTGGATCCAAGAAAAGGAGCAGACAATGAAGTTTCTCAATGCAGCAGCCCTCGCCACCGCACTTGCAGCCGCTTCGCTGGCGGGCACGTCGGCCCATGCCGCAAACGTCGTCGAGACGGCCCAGTCCGTCGGTACCTTCAACACCTTGCTCGCCGCGGCGCAGGCGGCGGGCCTCGCCGATGCGCTGGCCACCACGGAAAACATCACGGTCTTCGCCCCGACCGACGACGCCTTCGCGGCGCTGCCGGCCGGCACGGTCGACAACCTGCTGAAGCCCGAGAACAAGGACCAGCTCGTCGCCATCCTCACCATGCACGTCCTGCCGCGGGTGCTGGAATCGAACCAGCTGCTGGCCAAGCCCTTCCACGTCAAGACGCTGAATCCGTCCGAGCGGCTGACGCTCTCGGCCACGAGCGGCGGGGTCACGGTTGCCGGCTCGAACACCGCCAGGGTGGTGCAGGCCGATGTCGAGGCCGATAACGGGGTGATCCACGTCATCGATACGGTTCTCCTGCCGTAACGAACCCTGTACGCCTGTCGGGCATTATCCCGGCAGGCGTACCATAGGGATGTTCTGGCGGTTCCGCCCTGACCGGCGAAGCCGCCCGGCATCGACTGGCATACCCTGGAGAGTTTTTAGTTGAGCGAAGTCAAGGGTCTGGTCGCCAAGCGTCGGCGCCGTCGGGTCGTCTGGTGGCTTGTCCTTGCAGCGATCGCAGTCGTCATCGGAGCCTGGGCCCTGACCAGCCGGCCCTGGGAAACGAGGCCGGCCGTCGTCGCGGTGGAAACCGTGACCCCCGGTCCCGCGAGCCGCGTCCTCGCCGTCAACGGCCGCATCATGCCGGCCGAGCAGGTGGAGATCAGTTCGACCGTCACCGGTCGCGTCCTCCGCGTCGCGGTCGAGGAAGGGGAGGCCGTCACGAAAGGCACTCCGCTCCTCGTCATCGACGACACCCAGCAGCGGACCGCGGTCGCGCAGGTGCGCTCGCAGCTCGACGCGGCCGAGGCCCAGCGCAACCAGGCGCAGCTGGACCTCGAGCGCGCGCAGGCCCTGCGCGACTCCGTATCCCGCAAGTCGCTCGACGATGCCCGGCTGGCCCTCGATACCGCACAAAAGGAAGTGGACCGGCTCGCCTCGCTGCTCGAGCAGACCGAGGCGCTGCTCGCCGAGTACACCGTCGAGGCCCCCTTCGACGGCACCATCCTCAGCCGCGGCGCGGACCCCGGCCAGGTGGTCAGCAACTCGACCGCGCTGTTCCTGCTGGCCGATCTCAGCACCCTGATGGCCGAGGCCAGCGTCGACGAGCTCTATGCCTCCGAAGTCCACCGCGGGCTCCCGGTCAAGGCGCGGCCGGCCGGCCGTGCCGGGCTGCTCGATGGTGAGGTCAGCTATGTCTCGCCGCGTGTCGATGCGTCGACCGGCGGGCGGCTGGTGCGGGTCGCGCTGCCCGGCGCCGGCGAGCTGGCGCTGCCGGTGGGTCTCACCGTGATGCTCAACATCATCGTCGAGGAGAGCCCCGACGCGATCACCATTCCCCGCAGTGCGCTGATCGGCGGCGGCGAGCCGTCGGTCTATCTCGTCGAGGACGGCAAGGCGATGCGCCGGCCGATCCAGTACATCGACTGGCCGTCGGAACGTTTGATGATCACGGCCGGCCTGGCCTCGGGCGACATGCTGGTCGTCGACAGCCGGCTGGTGAAGGGGGAGGGGGCGCCCGTCGCCCCGAGGCAGTAGGCCGTGCTCTACAGCTTCAAGATCGCCACGCGCTATCTCACCGCCAATCGCGGACAGTCCCTGCTGCTCGTCTTCGGGGTTGCCGTCGGCGTCTATGTCTTCGTCTTCATGAGCGCCCTGATCGGCGGGCTTGCGGTGCTGCTCACCGACCGCACCGTCGGCAGCATCGCCCATATCGTGATCGAGCCGGCCGACCGGGACCCCGTCGCGCTCGTCGATGACGGGGAGACGCTGCTCGCCGTCCTCAAGTCGAGCCAGCAGCGCTCGGTGCTGCAGTCGGCCGAGGCCTACCTGCCCATCATCGAGGCGACGCCGGGTGTTGCCGTGGTGGTCGGCAAGGTCACCGGCAACGGCTTTCTCGTGAAGGGCGAGGCGGTGGCTCCGGTGCAGATCGTCGGCCTCGAGGCCAAGGACATCTCCGCCATCGCCGACATCGCCGCGCATCTCGTCGCCGGATCCACCGACCTGACGCTCGGCACCGCCGTCATCGGCAAGGGCCTTGCCGACAAGCTCGGCGTCGGCGTCGGCCAGTCGCTGATCCTCCGCTCCGAGCGGGACATAGAGCAGTCCGTCACCATCGGCGGCATCTTCGAGCTGGGCGTTTCGGGCGTCGACGACACGACCGTGTTCCTGAACATCCGGGCCGCGCGCGTCCTCCTCGACCTGCCCGAAGGGCTGTCGCGCTACGAGATCAAGCTCGACGACCTGCAGCAGGCGGTCGCCGTCGCCGGCGACCTCGAGGCGCGGACCGGCCTCAAGGCCACCCCCTGGCAGGAGCAGAACGCCCAGCTCCTCGAAGGCCTCACGGCACAGGCGCGATCGGGCGACCTCATCAAGGGCTTTGCGCTGGTCACCATCATCATCGGGGTGGCGAGCGCGCTGCTCCTCTCCACCTACCGGCGACAGAGCGAGATCGGCATCATGCGGGCCATGGGCGCGAGCCGCGGCTTCGTCATCTTCGTCTTCGTCATCCAGGGCGCGCTCATCGGCCTCGCCGGCGGGCTGCTGGGGGCGGGGCTGGGATACCTGTCGCTGCTGCCTTTCCCGCCACCCCAGGACACCGGCGGCGGCGGCCTCCCCATCGACTACCGGCAGGGCGCCTATGGCGCGGCCATCGCGCTCACGCTCATCGGCGCCGTCCTTGCCGCCATCTGGCCGGCCTACGCCGCGTCGCGTGTCGATCCCGTCAAGGCGATCGGCCCATGAGTGCCGGTGAACTGATCGAGGTCCGCGGTCTCGTGAAGAACTACGAGGAGGGCGACAACGTCGCGCGCGTCCTCAAGGGCGTGGACCTGCAGGTCGAGCGCGGCGAGATGATCGCGCTTCTCGGCCCGTCCGGTTCGGGCAAGTCGACGCTGCTCAACATCCTGGGCACGCTGATGCGGCCCACCGACGGCTCGCTCAGCATTCTCGGCGAGAACCTCGTAGGCGCCGACGACCTTGTGCTCACCGAGTTCCGCAACCGCCACATCGGCTTCGTCTTCCAGGCGCACCTGCTGCTGCCCGACTTCACCTCGATGGAGAACGTGATGTTCCCGGCGGCCGCCAGGCATGGCCGCGAGCGCAGGGAGGATCGGGCGCGCGCCGCCGAACTGCTCGACCGCGTCGGCCTCTCCGACCGTCGCGACTATCTCGCGAGCCAGCTCTCGGGCGGGCAGAAGCAGCGCGTCGCGGTCGCCCGCTCGCTGATGAACGCGCCCGAACTGGTGCTGGCGGACGAGCCGACCGGCAATCTCGACCGCGAGAGTGCCCAGCGGGTCATGGCACTGCTGACCGAGATCAACGAGGCAGACCGGACCGGCTTCCTCATATCGACCCACGACGAAAAGATCGCCGCCCGCTGCCGGCGGGAGGTTCACATGGTCGATGGCCGGGTCGTGGACAGCTCGGAGTAGGCGCCGGCCAGTCGCCGGCGCCCCTCGGGGTCAGCGCGAAGCCTTGTAGAGCTTGGCCGCGATCTCGTAGAACTCCTCGGGCGCATAGTCCGGCGTGAAGGCCGACGGCACGCCCAGCAGCTGCTGCATCTTGCCGCCCTCGGGCATGCCCTCGACCACCTCCAGCTCGCCCGGAGGATCGTCGGGCAGCGCCACCTCGTCGTTCGACCAGATGCCCGAGATCTCCTTGTAGTCCCGGTCGCTCCACGTGTAGAGCCGGCGGTGGGAGCCCTCCTCGAGATACTTCTGGCACTCGGGAATGTTGCCCAGCGGGATGTTGGGCGTCGGCAGCATCTTCTCGATTTCGACGCCGGTCAGCTTCTTGAGCGCCAGCGCATAGGAATGCGCATGCACCGAGCCGCGCACCAGCAGGTAGCCGCAGACCTCGCGGCCCGTCGGGTCGCTCAGCGTCTCGTAGACGCGCAGCTTGTGCAGGCGTGCCCCGCACTCGAGGTGGAAGTTGTGCAGCAGGTCGAAGATGAGATTGCCCGTCGTCGTGACGAAATCGTTGTTCCACGACGCTCCGTTGGAATTGACGGGCGTAGCCCCGCCGCCATTCGAAAAGAAGGCGGCCGCCAGCCGGATGTCCTGCATCGCCTCGAACGGCGACTTGCTGATGTCGGCGGGCTCGGCCTCATCCTGGCCCGGCACGTCCGGACCGTTGTTCAGCATGGCGACGCCATTGCTCACCAGCTCGACATGCGCCAGCTCTTCCGCCGTTATCGAGGCGACGAGGCTGTAGAACGGCCGCAGCTTGTCCTTGGAGCGGAAATTGAAGCTCTGGAACATGTAGTTCCCGAGCGTGGACATCTCGCCGTACTTGCCGCCCAGCAGCTCCTGCAGGGCTGCGGCGGCGTTGGGGTCCTGCTTCTTGGGCGGGGGCAGCTCGGTGATCAGCCGGTCGACGCGCATGAACATGGGCACACTCCTGTGATGTGAAGTGAGCCCAACTCCCTCCCCCCGCTTGCGTTGCACGATCCCGGTGCCAATTGAATGAGCCAAATGAGTGAGGCGCGGGGACGCCTGCGGCGGCAGCACCGCATTTGAGATGAACGCCGCGCATTTTTCCGCTAACGTTCCCGTGGCACGCCGGGCTCCGGGGTGCCTCCTTCTGCAGGTGCCCGGGGGGCGTTGAATGAAGATCACGGGCGTTCGCCCCTGGCTGGTCAGGGCCAGCACCTCCTACTGGGGGGAGTACCTGTTCGTCGAAGTCACCACCGACGAGGGCGTGTCCGGCTGGGGCGAGATCACCTCGACCACGCGGATCGCCAACCGGGCGCTGTGCGCGATCCTCCGCCAGGTCGGCGGGCAGATTGCCGGTGAGGACCCGTCCCGCATCGAATTCCTCTGGCACAAGCTGTTCCGCAGCTTCACCTACATGGGCAGCCGCGGGGCCGCCTGCGAATGCGTGAGCGCCATCGACATCGCGCTCTGGGACATCCGCGGCAAGGTGCTGGGCCTGCCGGTCTACGAGCTGCTGGGCGGCGCCGTCCGCGACGAGGTCTCGCTCTATACGCACCCCGACCAGAGCCGGTTCACGACCCGCGAGGGCGTCGTCGCCGAGATCGAGGCCATCGTGAAGTCCGGCCATACCGGCCTCAAGTTCGACCCCTATCCCTATCAGCGCGGCGGCGACGAGCAGCGCGACGGCTACCTCGACGGCTCCATGTCCCGCGCGGACGAGCGCAAGGCCGCCGAACTCACCGCTCTCATCCGCGAGACCGCCGGGCCCGATGTCGACATCCTCATCGATGCGCACGGCCGCTTCGATGTTCCCACCGCCATCCGGCTGTGCCGTTCGCTGGAGGAGGCGGGCGACATCGACTGGTTCGAGGAGCCGGTGCCGCCCGAGAGCTACGATGCTCTCGCGCAGGTGCGCGACAAGGTGAATGCGCCGATCTCGGTGGGCGAGCGGGCCCACGCCAGATGGGATTTCGTCCAGATCCTCGAGCGCCGGCTCACCGACTACATCATGCCCGACGTCACCTGGACCGGCGGCATCACCGAGCTGAAGAAGATCGCCACGCTCGCCGAGGCCTACTTCATTCCGATCTCGCCGCACGACGCCGGTGGCCCCATCAATATCCTCGCCGGCGCCCACGTCATGATGACCGTGCCGAATTTCTACAAGCTCGAGACCTCGCGCTGGGATCTCAGCGGCTACAACGAGCTGATGCACACGCGCCTCGACAACTCGAACGGCGCCCTCAAGCTTCCCCGCGTCCCCGGCCTCGGCATCGAGATGAATCGCGACTACCTCGCACAGAACGAGGTGGAGCTGATGTAGCCACGCCCTCGTGGCAGCACGCGCCGGCAAGGCGCAGGAGGAGGAGAACGGATGTCTAGGCTAGGAACTGGCCGCTCGCTCGCGCGCGGCATCACGGCAGCCACTGTGGCTGGACTACTCGCCTCTGCCGCATACGCCCAGAGCGTCGACGTCTCGAAGTGGTCCCCCGAATACGTCCGGTCGATCGCCGGGACCGAGACCTTCGACACCGTCGGCCACTGCAACTCGATCACGCCGACCGACTACAAGGGCCGGCTGACCTTCTGGTACCA
>JAEYZJ010000131.1 GCA_023430705.1 Pseudomonadota bacterium
ACCTTGCCCTTCTTGTCGAAATACACGACGAGAAGCGTACGCTCTTTGCTCAGCTGCATCCCGAACGCGGTCTGCTGGACCTTTTCACCGAGGTAGTACCACGCATTTTCCGTGGTAAAGCTGTTCGTCACCTGAGGTGATCCAAGCACGGCCGTCACGAGCTCGGCGCTCTGGCCCACCCGGATCTGCGCCACCGCGTCTTCCGAAATCTGGTAGCCACGCTGGCGGTTCTGCGTGAGGCTCATCCCGCTCGAGCAGGCCGACAGCGTCAGGCTGACCAGCACGGCGGCAGTGATCGGAAACAGGCGGCGAGTGGCGGTGCGCAGAGGCATCAATTTGACTTTCCCGATCGCTGTCTACTATTAGCTCGGCTTCAGCCGGGCGGGCACTGTTTAGCTGTCAATGGCGCCCGATGGCAAGCTGGCAAGGCCACCGAACCGAACTCGTCCCACCGGCAGCAGCTTCTACCGCAAATCGGCGGAGTGCCACTGATGATACTGAACTTGTTCAGAAAAAAACCTGCCCACGACGCTGTTTATGCGGTCTACCGAGCCATTGTGGCGCAATCCCGGCAGCCCGTGTTCTATGCCGAGTGGGGCGTTCCCGACACGGTCACCGGTCGGTTCGACATGATATCCCTGCACCTGTCACTGGTGCTGCGTCGTCTGCGGCCGGAGCGTCAGGCTGCCGACTTCAGCCAGGCGCTCTTTGACCTGTTCTTCAAGGACATGGATCGCGCCTTGCGGGAGATGGGTGCCGGCGATCTTGCCGTGCCCAAGAAAGTCAGGCAGATGACCGAAATATTCTATGCTCTGATGACAGGCATAAACGAAGCGATCGACCGCGGTGATCGGGCGGGTGTCGAAGCCCTGCTGAAGCGGAACGTGCTTCCTGACTCTGATGCCGCCCATGCGGGCGAGCTCGCCGCGTATCTCTTCGCCCAGGCCGACTCACTCGCGGTCCAGCCGCCCCAGGCGATCGCCGGTGGCCACATCCAGTTGGAAGCCGCAGCATGAGCCACCGAATCGCCGATGCCAGCATCCGCATTGACTCGATGCCCGCGGAAGGGCGAGAGCTCGTTCTTGATATCGACGCCAGTGATCGGGCTGCGATCGCCGGAATGCTGGAAATCCTCGCGGTCGACAGACTCCAGGTTCGGCTCCATGCCGTTCGCTTCAAGGGAGGTATCCGGGTGACGGGGCGCCTCGTCGCTGCAACCGTGCAGCGCAGCGTCGTGTCACTGGAACCCGTCCCCCAGGACATTTCGGAGCAAATCGACCGCATCTTCCTGCCGGGCGGCGAGAAGCAATATGCCGGACCGGCCGACGCGGAGATCTTCGTCGACCTTGAAGGTGATGACCTGCCGGACCATTTCGATGGTAACGAAGCGGATCTGTCTGACCTCATCGTCGAGAGCCTGGCCCTGGCGCTGGACCCTTATCCCCGGCTGCCGGGCGAGAGCGTGGGACAACTGGGGGATGAGGGCGACACCGGCAGTGATCTGCCATTCGCCGGCCTCAAAGTCCTGAAGGATACTGAGGATAAGGGCTAGCGGTACCGTGAGCGGGCAGGGCAGTTGAACACGACTGCAACAGTCGCGCTTCTCACTAGTGGCGACCCAATCTGTAGGGTAAGCGTTTGACCAACAATTCATCCGTCCCAGTCAAGGGACGTCGGACCGGGCGATGAGCGACTCCATCCGTATTTCAGTGGACGCCATGGGCGGCGACAAGGGACCCCGCGTCGCGGTGGAAGGCGCCTACCTGTTCTGGCGGGAACGCAAGAACACGACCTATATTTTCCACGGCCGCGAGGCCGATCTGGTTCCGCTGATCGCCAAGTTCCCTGCGCTCAGGGAGATATCGCGCATTGTCCACTGCGACAACGTCATCTCGATGGAGGAAAAGCCCAGTCAGGCACTCCGGAAGGGGCGTGGCAACTCCTCGATGTGGGCAGCCCTGCAATCCGTGAAGGACGGAGAGGCGGACGTAGCGATTTCGGGCGGCAATACTGGGGCCCTGATGGCGATGGCGACGTTCTGCCTGCGACCGATCGAGGGGATCTCGCGCCCCGCCATCGCGGCAATCTGGCCTACACTCAGGACTGACATCATCGTGCTGGATGTCGGCGCCACCGTCGGTGGCGATGCCAAGCAGTTGACCGACTTCTCCATTCTTGGCGCCGCGCTGGCCCGCGCCCTGTTCGATCAGGATCTGCCCACGGTGGGTCTTCTCAACGTCGGCACCGAGGAAATGAAGGGCCACGATGAGGTCAAGGAGGCGGCGCGCATCCTGCAGGCCGCCAGCGGCGAGGGCTTCGTCTATCACGGCTTTGTGGAGGGCGACGACATCGGCAAGGGAACGGTGGACGTGGTCGTGACCGAGGGCTTCGCCGGCAACATCGCCCTGAAGACCGCGGAAGGGACTGCCCGCCAGGTCGGAACATACATCCGCAACGCCCTGAAGGCGGACATCATTTCCATGCTCGGCGCTGCTATCGCCGGCCAGGCGCTGGATGCCCTCAAGCGCAAGCTCGATCCGCGCAACATCAACGGCGGCGTGTTCCTGGGCCTGAACGGCGTCGTCATCAAGTCGCATGGCGGAACGGACGAGATCGGCTTCAAGGGTGCCTTGGGCCTCGCCTACGAGATGGCGCGCAACCGGGTGATGGACAAGATCGCCGAGGGCATGCGCCGCTTCCCGACCCTGAATGCGCCGGCTCCGCCGGCAGCTGTACCTGAACCCGAGGCCAAACCCGCGTGACTGACAAGAGAACGATTATCCGCAGCGTCGGGGCCTATCTCCCAGCGCGCGTAATGACCAATGACGACCTGGCCAAGCTTGTCGATACCTCTGACGAATGGATCCAGCAGCGCACCGGCATCAAGCAGCGGCACGTTGCAGCCGAGGGCGAGAATACATCCGATCTGGCCGCCGCAGCCGGTCGCAAGGCCCTCGAGAATGCCGGGCTGGAGATCGGCGACGTCGATCTCATTGTCCTGGCGACCACCACCCCCGACATGACCTTCCCCGCTACCGCTGCAGTGGTGCAGCAGAAGCTGGGCATGCACCATGGCGCCGCATTCGATATCCAGGCCGTGTGCTCGGGCTTCGTCTACGCGGTCGCGACCGCCGACTCCTATCTCAAGAACGGGCTGGCAAAGCGCGCCTTGGTCATCGGCGCCGAGACCGCTACGCGCATCCTCGACTGGAGCGACCGCACCACCTGCGTGCTCTTTGGTGACGGGGCAGGCGCGGTCGTCATGGAACACGCCAGGGCCGGCGAGGACAGGGGTGTGCTTGCGACCGCACTCCGTTCCGACGGGCACCACTGGAACAAGCTCTATACCGATGGCGGCCCCAGCTCGACCCAGTCGATGGGACACGTACGGATGGAGGGCAAGGAGGTGTTCAAGCACGCCGTGGGCATGATCACGGACGTGGTCTACAAGGTGCTGGAGGATACTGGCCACACGATCGACGACCTCGACTGGTTCGTGCCCCATCAGGCCAACAAGCGGATCATCGACGGTGCTGGCCAGAAGCTCGGGCTGCCCCCGGAGAAGGTGGTGGTGACCGTTGATCGCCACGCCAATACATCCGCCGCCTCCGTGCCACTGGCGCTCAACACGGCGGTCGCCGACGGCCGTATCAAGCGTGGTGACCTGGTGATGATCGAGGCTATGGGTGGCGGGTTCACCTGGGGCGCTTCGCTGATCAGGTGGTAGCGCCCTCGCGAATGGGGTTTCTGCCTAGCCTTTGATAGATCAGCCAGATTGCCAGTCGGGCTGCCGCGCGTTAATCTTTCTGACAAACCGTGGGTGGGGGCGCCTGACGGGCTCGACAAGACTGGCACAAGCGGAGGGGCGGCAATGACGCAGAAGACGGTCACGCGGGCAGATCTTGCTGAGGCGGTGTACGAGGCCGTGGGCCTGTCACGAACGGAATCTGCCGAGCTCGTCGAGCGTGTTCTGGACCTGATCGGCGATGCGCTGGTCGAGGGCCAGAACGTAAAGCTCAGCTCCTTCGGCTCGTTTCAGGTGCGCTCCAAGAACCAACGGATAGGGCGAAATCCCAAGACCGGTGAGGAAGTCCCCATACTTCCCAGGCAGGTTCTGGTGTTCAAACCATCCAACGTGTTGAAATCGAAGATCAACAAATCTATGGTCCGGTCTGGAAAATAAGACTCTTTCCAGGCGGGTGAGTCCCATTGGACAAGTCTCCAGACGCTTTTCGCACGATCTCCGAGGCAGCTGAAGAGCTGGACCTGCCGCAGCACGTGCTGCGGTTCTGGGAGACGCGTTTCTCAACGATCAAGCCGCTGAAGCGTGGCGGGGGGCGACGTTACTACCGCCCCGAGGATGTCACCCTGCTCAAGGGTATCCGGCATCTCCTCTATGATCAGGGCTTCACCATCAAGGGCGTCCAGCGGATTCTCAAGGACCAGGGCGTCCGCTACGTGATCGGTATTGGCGAGGGCCGACCGATCGAGGCCTCGGCGAGTCTGGTGGCGGTCGACGACCTGCCGGAGGACACGGATTTCGTGGCCGAGTCGGCGGTTGTCCCTGAGACCGACGCCGCCGTTGCAGTAGAGGGCAGGGAGGTTGGGGCGCCACGGGGCCTGAAACTGCCCAGTTTCCGCACTCCGGCCAAGCCCGCGGGCCTCACCGCCGCGGATCGGGAGAAGCTGTCGGAAGTGCTGCGCGAGCTGCTCGATTGCAAGCGGCTCCTTGAGCGGGCTCGCGAGAACTAATCCTTCTCCGCGTCCAGCACCCCGTAGGACTGGGAGGGCGCGCTTCCTCCATCGGCGACGTCGGCGTGAACCTGCAGGCCCCTGCGTAGCAGCTCACGGATGGCGGCCGCCCGGCTTGGCATCCGGTTGGCGAAGCGGAAATCGTCGAGGGCACGCAGCTCCGCGGGCTCCAGCATTATCTGGAGCCGTTCCCCACGTCGCAGATCGTTGCCCTTGTAGGTTTTCTCGGCCATCGGTGTACTACTCATTCAACTCACTGGACCTTGAGTTGGTTCACCACAGCCGTCTGCGGTGGGCTGGACGATGACTGTTGGCCGCCGTAACTCTTGCGCATGTTGAAAACCACACCGGCTACCGCGGCGCTTGGCAAGGCGGGCATCGCCTTCGATCTGCTTCCCTATGAGTACGACCCGGGTGCGTCGCGTATCGGCCTGCAGGCGGCCGAAGCACTGGGCTGGCCGCCGCAGCAGGTGTTCAAGACCCTGATGAGCGAGGTGGACGGCAAGGCCGTTTGCGTCGTGATCCCATCAGACTGTGAAGTCAGCATGAAGAAACTCGCTGCCGCCTTTCACGGCAAGACAGCGGGCATGATGAAGCCGGCCGACGCGGAGCGGTTGACCGGTTTCAAGGTGGGCGGGATCAGCCCGTTCGGACAGCGCAGGCAGTTTCCCACGGTCGTCGACGAGACGGTTGAACTGTTCGATGAGGTGCTGATCAACGGGGGTCGGCGTGGCCTGCTGCTGAGGATCAGGCCTTCGGATGCCATCCGTGTCGCAGAGATGAAAGTTGCCGACCTGGTCACATAGAGAGAGGCGGGTCGCGCCCGCCTCTCGGATCGTCATCGAATGAAGAACAGGATGATGATGATCAACCAGATCGGGACACCGAGCAACCAGAGGCCGAGGGCACGAAACATTGGTATCTCCTTTCAGCGGACACGGCGGAACGTAGCGCCGAACGAGGTCTGGCTGTCCCGGTGGTTGCCACCCTGCTGTGCGGCCCAGAACGCTCCAGCGGCGCTGACCAGCAGTGAGGCAGCCGTCAGGAAGGCCCCGAGAACTCCCGTCTTTCGAGCCGTCTCGGCCGCCGCCGCCGCCTCGGCTCTGGCCTGGTCGACCGCAGCAAGCACTTCCGTGACACGCGTGTTCGCCTCCTCGGGGCTGAGGCCCGTGTTTGCGGCCACCAGCTGGGCGAGATACGCCCTGTCGGCATCGCTGATCGAACCGGCAATCGCGCCTTGCGCGAGGATTCGGCTCGCCTCGTTGCGAACGTCAGTGGTGACGGTGGCGCCCGTTTGTGGCGACGCGGGGCGGAACATCGTGTCGACGAAGTAGGCGTTGGGGTCCACCGCTGCGCCGGCGTCCTCGGCCGTAGCGGCTGCTTCCGTCAGGGTGGCAGCAGCCGACCCGACTGCGTTGGCCGCGGCCGAGATACCGCCCACTGCAATGAGGCCCCCGACGATCAGCGCTCCACCCCAGACGAGCAATCCATGGATGCCATCACGGATGTCGCTCTCTTCCTCGGTGGCATCGTTGTGGCGCCGGCGAAGCCGTCCGGTAACATAGGCGCCGGCCATGAAGCTCGAGATCTGAACCCACAGCAGCCAGAGTGCTGCGGCGATGGCAATCCAGATCGGCGCGACGTCGGGGCCGGCGTGGAAGTTCACCATGCTGAGCCCGATTGCCGATCCGAAGCTCAGGAACAGGATGGAGATCGCGGCTGCAATCACGATGCCGGCGAAGATTGCAGGCCATTCCACATACGAGCTGGAATCGACTGCGGGCGTGGGGGCGACGATAACGTCGACTTCAGAAGGCGCGCTCATTTGCTCACCTCAACGCAGGCCAAAGAACGACAGGACTGCGAGAATGACCACTACCAGGCCGACCAGGTAAATTATTCCGTTCATTTTCTGCTCCTTGACGCATTCTTCGTAACAATCGCGCGATCGCCATTTGGTTGCCTCGGGAACGACGAAAAGCCGCCGTGCTGGGAAGGGCAGGCTGCCCGCCAGCCTCGAAATTTCTCCGCTGCCGGAGGGTTGCCACATGACGAGGTTGCGACTAGATAGGGCGCCAGTCGGGGTGTAGCGCAGCCTGGTAGCGCATTTGTCTGGGGGACAAAGGGTCGTCGGTTCAAATCCGGCCACTCCGACCATTCTTCCCAAGCCTCAGAGGACCAGTCGATTGGATAGTGCGCACAGCGATCCAATGGCGGGCGAGCTGAGTCTGGTCGAGGCAAGCCTGGAACGCTGGCCAGCGACCACCGGCGGCAAGCCGTGGTTGATCAACCTGTCAGAGAATCACACCTTTCGCATCGAGTCGGCTGATGGGGTGACGACTCATGCGCTGCGCCTCCACCGGCCGCGCTATCAATCGCGCGCCGCCATCGGCAGCGAACTGAGTTGGCTCGAGGCAATCACCGACGACACCGAGATTCCCGTGCCCAGGCCGGTTCCCGGGGCCGACGGCGAGATTGTGCAGGAAGTGTCGCCGGGACGCTTTGCCGCCCTGTTTGCCTTCGAGCGGGGAGAGGAGCCGCAGGCCGATGCGGACCTGGTGCCGCTGTTCACAACGCTGGGTCGCTACGCGGCGACCTTGCACAACCACTCCAGCGGCTGGCAGCAGCCGGACCATTTCGTGCGGCCTATATGGGATGCCGTCGGCATCCTTGATCCTTCGGGGCTCTGGGGAGATTGGCGCAAGGCCCCTCACGTCGAGGGCGAAACGCTCGATACTCTGTCAGCGCTGGACGCTGCCCTTCGCGAGGATCTGCGCGCCTACGGCACCGACATCGACCGCTTCGGCCTGATCCATGCCGATATGCGCCTGGCCAACCTCCTCATCGACGGCGACCAGACCGTCCTGCTCGACTTCGATGATTGTGGGCATGGCTGGTTCCTCTACGACCTGGCGGCGAGCCTCTCCTTCATTGAAACATCGCCGCAGGTTCCGGCACTGATCCGCGCCTGGCTGGCCGCGTATCTCGAGGTTCGGCCACTCAGGCCTGACGATCTGCGCATGATCGACGCGCTGATTCTCTTGCGACGAATGGCGTTGCTTGCCTGGATAGGCTCGCACGGGGAAACCCTGCTGGCGCAATCCCACGCCGATCGTTTCGCCCTGGATACCGCCGAACTCGCCAGCAAGTACCTGTCCCGCTGACCGCGGCTCGCCCAGGCCGTGCGGTCATCGGCGTGTAGCTAGAGCCAGCGCTCCGAAACCACGATCGTATCGCCGGGATAGATCGGGTAATCGAGGCTTACTATCCCCTTCACCATCTCGTTCCCCTGGCGCCGATAGATGACGGCACGCGTACGGTCGGCGGTGTCGGTATAGCCACCGGCGGTGCTGATCGCAGCCCGCACGGTCATGCCGTAGACGTACGGGAACTGACCGCCACTCTTTATCGCGCCTTGGATGAAGAATGGCCGATAAGCCTCGATCTCGACTGCAACGCTGGGGTCTCGGATGTATCCGGCGGCAAGTGCGGCCCTGATCGCCGCGGCGGCCTGCTGCGTAGTCTTGCCGCGGACCTTGACTGTGCCGACGAGCGGAACCGCAAGCGCGCCGCCGTCATCGACGCGATAGCTCTTGGTCAGTTCGGCTTCGCCGTAAACGCTGACGCGCACCACATCTCCCGTATCGAGAGCATAGGGCCCCTTGACCTCGACCAGGTATGTAGCGGGCGTTCCGTTCGTGGCGCACGCCGCAAGCGGGACGAGTATCAGCAAGAAGAGTAGACGCAGCCAGCGCATGGCTATTCCCGGAAGTCCTGATCAGGAACTCATCCTCGGGTCGGCATGGTTAAAATTCCGCTTAAGAGGCGGCGACGATTCGCAAAATGCGCGGACGCTTAACCGAATGCTTACCACGTTGGCCCACTGTCGTTCGGCAACGGGAGGGCCCCAGGTGAGCTCCGAAGAAGGCGAGCAGCAACTGCGTGTGGACATGGGGGCGCTAGGCTCTGCTGTCCTGGCGCGCTGGATGCGCATCCTGATCGTCACCGTGCTGGCTGTTGCTGCGACGGCCGGCCTTCTGGTGTTTGTTCCCCGCACTTACGAGTCGACCGCGCGGCTGATCGTCGAAGCGGGGGCCTCGGCCACAGCGGTCGATACCGGTGCCCGTGTGGCCAGTCAGGTTGAACTGCTGCGCTCGCGCGATCTGCTGATGCAGGTGGTGGACACGGAGCAGCTCCGGTCCGAACCTGAGCTTGTCAAACCGGGGTTCTCACTCTTTTCGGCGCTCACGGGGGTTCTCGGCAGCGGCGAGCAGCCAGGCGTTGACGAGGTTGTTCTCGCCAATCTCGCGGAACGCACTCATGTGGCGCGGGAGGGCGGCTCGTCGGTGATCTCGATCACGGTGCAGGCCGGAAATCCCGGTCTTGCCGCCCGTATCGCGAATGCTCTGGCGCGCACCCATGTCGAGGGTTGGGCTGCGCGACAGGCTGCCGACACCGCAGCCGCGACCTCACGGCTGGAGCGCGAGATCGAATCCCTTCGGGGCCAGGTGAATGCGGCTGATGCCGCGGTGACCAGCTACAAGCTGGAGCACGGCTTCACCACGAATGCGATCCCGCTGCCGCCGACCGAGGCGGTATCGGCAACCGCACAGAAAATCGCCGACGCGCAGCTGCGCAAGGAGGATGCCCAGCGACGTGCTGAGGAACTACGCGCATTGCTGCAATCGGGTGGGGAACTCGGGGACGTCGCGGAGTTGCGCGACTCGCTGGGGACCTCGGCGCTGTTGCAGTCGCTCGCAGCACTTGAGGCTGAGTTGACCCAGAAGCAAACGACGCTTCTGCCCAACCACCCTACCATCAAGGCCCTCCGCTCGCAGATTGGTCGACTCACCAGCGAGGTAGCGACTGAGGCCGCGAAGGTCGCGACTGCCCTGGACGCCGAGGCGAAGAGCGCTGCCGAACTTGAACAGCGGCTGCGCGCCGAGGCAGCGCGAAACGATGCCGCAGCGGGGGATGCCGCGGTGTCCAGCGTCAACCTCGAAGGGCTGGAGCGAGAAGCAAGGACGCAGCGTGAACTACTGGAGAGCTACCTTGCAAAGCACGCGGACCTGGTAGCAGCGGCCAGCTCGAACGAGGCGCGCCAGGACATCCGCATCATCAGCCACGCTGCCCCGGCGCGGGAGCCGGCGTCCCCAAGCTATTGGTCGCTCATGGGCGCCGTCGGCCTTGCTGCGATCGCCCTCCAGGTTGCCTTGCTGGTGGCGAATCCCGGCAGGCCGATGCGTGACGAGACAGCCCGCGACCATGACCGATTGCAGGCCTCCGTCTCTGGACCTGAGGCGTTGCTCGAGCCGACCGCGGAGAGCGCCGTCGAGCAAGAGCCTGAATCGCCTTTCGAGTTCGAATCCACTCCCGCCAATCCATTCCATGACGATTCCGGCGACCTGTTGGCCCAAGCCATGGAACGAGAGCTCATGCACACGGCCGGGGGGGATGCCCGCCAGCAATCGATGGAAAGCCAGATGTCAGACCTGTCCGATTTTGTAGGAGACCATGGCATCGTCATGCTGGTGAGCGTAGGGGAGGGCGAGGGCAAGGTTCATGCGATCGACCGCCTCCTGGAGGACGCCTTGCTCGGTCAGCGTAGCGCGGTCGTCGTGGATGCTGGCAGCGGTCTGGTTTCCGACACTCCCGGAATCACCGATCTCGCCGCCGGGGCGATCGACTACGGCGATGCCTTGCGCCGTATCGATGACAGCTTCGCCGAGGTGAAGTGGGGCCGGTTGCCCACGCTCGATCGTCACTCACGGCATCCGCTGACGATGGTCGAGGCGCTGGCCGATATCTATCATCTGGTGGTGGTCGATACCGGTCATGCCGGCCTTGCCTCCAGTCTGCCGTTGTTTACCGGGGTTTCCGCCACCGTGGTAGTGATTGCCACGGAAGGGGCGAGCCTTGCATCGTTCGCAGCCGCGGAACGAGATGTGGCTGCGCTTGGATTCGAGGTGGGGCGTATCGTGGAGTTCGCCGTGCCGAGGGCAGAGGTAGCATAGGCTGCATGGGGGACGTGAGGGACAGGCTGGCCGGCGCCGCCTTCGAGCTGATCTGGGCCAGCCAACTACCGCGCCTCATGCGGGCGCGCTCCCGGGCCCGCGGCATAATCTTCGCGATGAGCCGGGTGCTGCCGGACGAGCCTGCCGACTTCGCCCCGAACGCCTACCTCGCGATCAAGCCTGAAGTGCTTGATTACACCATCGATCGGGTGCGCCAGCTTGGCTTCGACATTGTCGACATGGACGAGGCAGCGCGGCGCATGGAAGGGGAACGGGCGATCAAGCCGTTCGTGGTCCTGACCTTCGATGGAGCCTTTCGCGACAACCTCAGGTATGCGCTGCCGGTCCTGCGCCGCCACCGCGCTCCCTTCACGCTCTATGTGCCGACGGCGCTGGTCGACGGGGTCGGGGAGCTGTGGCAGCAGGTGCTCGAGGATATCGTTTCGGGGCAGAACGCCCTGGCCGTCACCCACGGCGGGGAGACGGAGTACTTTCCGACCGCAAGGCTCGGGGAAAAGCAGCGCGCCTATGCCGTGCTGCTCAAGCGGCTACGGGCACTACCGGAGGCTGAACGGGTAGCACTGATCCGCGACCTCGCTGCCCAGTATGGTCTGGACGTTGCCGCGCACTGCCGCGAAATGGTGATGGATTGGCACGAGCTGCGCCATTTTGCCGACGAAAGCCTCTGCACGATTGGAGCCGGAACCGTCCACGGCTATGAGCTGGCAAAGCTCGGTCCCGCCGATGCGCGTTCCGAGATCGAACAGTCCGTCCGCGTCCTGAAGGCGCAGTTTGGGGCGACGCCCCGGCATATCAGTTATCCCGTCGGAGATGCCCGAGCGGTGGGGCCGCGCGACTACAGCCTGGCGCGTGACCTGGGTTTGCGAACGGGCGTGACCGCGATGCCCGGGGGATTGTCCGCCGCTGATCGGTTTCGACTCCATGCTTTGCCTCGGGTCCGCCTGGGCGGGGTCCTGCAGTCGCGACGGCATGTCGATGTCTTCGCCGCGCCCGGCCTGTTCTCGCTTGGTCGCAAATAGGCTATTGAGGCCGCCCCTTCCTGCCGAGTTTCCAATGTCCGATCTGATTGTCGACGGCGCCCACCCAGTTTCCGGCACGATCCGTCCTTCCGGAAACAAGAACGCCGTGCTGCCTATGCTGTGCGCGACGCTGCTGACCGAGGACGAGGTGACGTTGACCAACGTCCCCGAGATCAGCGACATCGACAAGCTCGTCGAGTACTTCCGCTCCAAGGGTTCTGCCGTTTCCCGCGACCTCACCGCCCAGACACTGACCATCAAGCACGATCTGGAGGCATTCGCGACTTCAGATGCGGAACTGCCGGTCGGCATTCGTGCCGCCGTGCTGCTCCTTGCGCCAGCCCTGATGCGCAGCAAGTTCGTGGTATTCGACACCGAGGCGAAGGGCTGTGCCCTCGGCGTTCGCGAAATCGACCCGCACCTCGAAATCCTCGAGCGCTTTGGCGGCACCATCGCGGCCACACGCCCGTACCGCATCGAGCGGCGGGCCGATATCCGCGGCGCCGATCTCTGGCCCGACTACGCCTCCGTCACGGCCACCGAGACTTTCGCCATGATCTCGGTTCTCGCCAAGGAGACGTCGCACCTTAACAATGCCGCTTCCGAGCCGCACGTGCAGGCCCTTTGCGACATGCTCGCCTCGATGGGTGCGGACATCGATGGCATTGGCACATCCAGGCTGACCGTGCGTGGAGTGCGCAAGCTGAGCGGCACGGTCGCTCGTGTTCCCGACGATCATCACGAGGTCGCGACCTTTCTTGCTATCGGCGCGGTCACAGGTGGTCGGCTGACGGTCGAGACCGACATGGGTCCGCACATGACGCTGATCCTGCGCCAGTTCGGCAAGCTCGGTCTCGAGTTCGAAGTGGGCGAGGGCAGGGTGACGACGACCGGCTGGACGCGCCGCATCACCGAGCCCTACACCGCCGAAATGCTGCCCAAGATCGAGGCGGCGCCGTGGCCCTACTTCCCCGCGGACCTGCTGCCGCACGCCATCGGCATTTCGGTCGGGTGTACCGGCGATATCATGTTTTGGAACAAGGTGTACGAGGGCGCGCTGGGCTGGAGCGCGGAACTGCTGAAGTTCGGAGCCCGCGTGCATCTCTCCGACCCGCATCGGCTTATCGTCTTCGGCGGCAATCCGCTGCGCCCCGCGACGGTGGAAGCGCCCTATATCATCCGCGTCGTAGTGGCGCTGCTGCTGGCGGCCATCCAGGTTCCGGGCGAATCGCGCATCAGGAACGCCGACCCCATCCGCCGCGCCTATCCTCACTTCGTCGAAAAGCTCAGTGCCCTCGGCGCCCACGTCCGCTGGGAGTAGGTCAGTCGGGTTTCACCATCCAGCGGATGATCCACGTGGCAGGGTAAAACCAGCCCATGCCCACCGCGGCGAAGAACCCGATGAGCAGCCACCATGCGGCGGCGCCAAGAAAGCTCATGTAGATCCACATGCCGAGCACTGACCAGACAACCAGCGAGAGCAGGATGAGGACAGTGCCGAGGAGCTTGCGAGCAGATTGGTTCATCACCGTCCTGTGATCCGGAGCGCGTTCTTGAAAGTACAGGACTTCCGCGGCCGAGGCAGGTCGAAGCAGAGCATGTGCGGCATTGCGACCATTGTTTCCATCGTTCTTCAGCGGTAGTCGGGACGCAAAGGAACGCATCTTGACCCTAAGCGCAACCGGACAATCCATCACACCCGCCGCCGGCGCCGACAGGCTGCGCCCGGTTCGCATCTGGCTCTATGCCATGGCCTTGCTGGTGCTGGCCATGGTGATGGTGGGTGGCGCGACGCGTCTGACGGAGTCCGGTCTCTCGATTACGGAGTGGAAGCCGATCGCCGGCACCATACCGCCGCTGTCGGATGCCGACTGGCAGGCCGAGTTCGAGGCCTACAAGCAGATTCCCCAGGGCGTGCAGAACTCCTGGATGAGCCTCGAGGACTTCAAGGGCATCTTCTGGTGGGAGTGGGCCCATCGTCAGCTCGGGCGCGTCATCGGACTGGCCTTTGCCATCCCGTTCGTGGTTTTCCTGTTCCAGCGACGCTTCAACTGGAGCCTCGCCGGGCCGTTGGCGGGCCTCTTCCTGCTGGGCGGCTTTCAGGGCTTCCTGGGCTGGTGGATGGTTTCCTCGGGCCTTTCGGAACTCACCTCCGTTTCGCAGTACCGCCTCGCGGCACATCTGTTCGCGGCATCGCTCCTCTTCCTGGCCCTTATCTGGGTGGCGCGGCGGCTGGAGCCGCCCAGGGGAGACGTCGCAGCCGGGTGGCCGGTGTGGGGACTGCTGATCCTCATCGAGGTGCAGATCGTGGCCGGGGCCTTTGTCGCCGGTCTCGATGCCGGCATGGGCTACAACACCTGGCCGCTCATGGACGGGGCGCTGGTTCCTCGCGGGCTCGATGCGATGACTCCGCTTTGGAAGAACCTGTTCGAGAATGCGATGACGGTGCAGTTCGTGCATCGCATGATTGCCTATCTGGTCGTGATCTACGCCGGATGGATCGTCTGGCGTCAGTCGCGCCGGGGCGGGTTTTCCGGCGTGAATCGGTGGGTGCCGGCCATCGGTGGGCTTGTCCTCGTGCAGGTGGTCCTCGGCATCGCAACTCTGCTCAGCATGGTGGACATCTCCCTGGCGCTTGCGCATCAGGCGGTGGCCTTCGTCCTTGCCGGAGCCACGATGGCATATCTCGCGGACACCTCCCCGCGTCGCTCGGCCTGACGGCGGGTTGGCGTGAGTGTTCAATGGGTTAGGATGTGGTATTATTATACCAACGCCGTAACCACTTGATATTCAATCATAAAATCTTGGCGCTTGACGTAAGTGATCTCGCCCAGTATATCCGCGCCACGAAAACCGGGCATGGGTCAACTTGTCCGCCTTTCCCAAAGGAATAACATCAATGAGCACCTTCTCGGTAAAGCCGAGCGAGATCGACAAGAAGTGGGTCTTGATCGACGCTAAGGACCTGGTGGTCGGCCGCGTGGCTTCCATCATCGCGATGCGCCTGCGCGGCAAGCATCTGCCGACGTTCACGCCGCACATGGACATGGGCGACAACGTCATCGTCATCAACGCCGACAAGGTGAAGCTGACCGGCAAGAAGCTCGATCAGCGCCGCTTCTACTGGCACACGGGTCACCCCGGCGGCATCAAGGACCGCACGCAGCGCGAGTTGCTCGAGGGTCGTTTCCCGGAGCGCGTGCTGGAGAACGCCGTGCGCCGCATGCTTCCCGGTGGCCCGCTCGCCCGCAAGCAGTACGGCAACCTGCGCGTTTACGCCGGCGAGACTCATCCGCACGAGGCCCAGGCGCCCGTGAAGCTCGATGTCGCCTCGTTCAACACCAAGAATGTGAGGGCCAAGTAATGGCCGAGACCATCAATTCCCTCGAAGATCTGGGTACCGCCAACGTTGCCTCCGTCGCCAACGAGGCGCCCGTCCACGTCCAGAAGCTGGACAAGGAAGGCCGTGCCTACGCCACCGGCAAGCGCAAGAACGCCATTGCTCGCGTCTGGGTGAAGCCCGGTTCGGGCAAGATCACCGTGAACGGCAAGGACTTCAACGCGTTCTTCGCCCGTCCCGTGCTTCAGATGATCCTGCAGCAGCCGATCGTGGCCACTGAGCGCGTCGATCAGTACGACGTGGTCGCCACCGTCTCGGGTGGTGGCCTCTCGGGTCAGGCCGGTGCTGTCCGCCACGGCATCTCGCAGGCCCTGACGTATTACGAGCCCGAGCTGCGCGCTGTGCTCAAGAAGGGTGGTTTCCTCACCCGCGACAGCCGCGTCGTCGAGCGCAAGAAGTACGGCAAGGCCAAGGCCCGTCGCTCCTTCCAGTTCTCCAAGCGCTAAGCTTCGGACTATCGAAAATGCCAGGGGCCCGCAGCGATGCGGGCCCCTGTTGTTTGTGCGTCAGCCGGCCGGTGTCTTCTGCAATCGGCGGACGATGTGGACGATATCGTCCACCCTCTTCTCAACCGGCTCGACTTCAAGGGGAGCGTACCGGGCGATGGCGCTGGGGAGCTGGTGCAGCAGCCCCGTGAAGTTCATCTGGGT
The DNA here is from genome assembly GCA_023430705.1 of Pseudomonadota bacterium. Taxonomy (GTDB): domain Bacteria; phylum Pseudomonadota; class Alphaproteobacteria; order Rhizobiales; family Devosiaceae; genus Devosia_A. The sequence goes on from JAEYZJ010000131.1 coordinate 15,857, forward strand.
CAGCAGCCTGCCGCTATAGTTTTGGAGGCGTTTCAGTCCCGCTTCATTGTGGTCGGCCACCTCGAATGTGCCGGTCGGCAAGACGACCACAACGTCAAAGGCCAGCGCGCGATCGAGGAACAGCCTGTGCAGTCTGCGCGTTTGCTCAACCGGCTCGTACTGCGAGAACGCCTGCAGCCAGTATCCGAAAGCGTCCAGTTCCCAGCGATCCGCGACGAAACTGCGATTGCGCACATAGGCGTGCGCCCGGGCGTCGCACCAGTCGAAGTAGCTCTTCATCCAGGCGCCCAGCGCGCGCCGTTGCTCTTCGCCGGGGGCCGAGAGCTGCCGGAACGCTCCCTGGGCCTGGTAGATGGGCCGCATCGACTCCTCGATGATCGGAATC
>JAEYZJ010000154.1 GCA_023430705.1 Pseudomonadota bacterium
CCGGAGTGCCATAGGCCCAAAACCCCGATCGGCCGGCGAGGCGTGAGCCTCATATTCATTCGCGGACTACCGCTCGGGGCAAACGCCTCGCCGGCACGTCGCTTCTTCCATCCGAACTCCGGGGCCGGTGGCCGCCGGATGCTTCGGCGTGGCCGGACCCGGCCATCGGGCGAGGTTGAGAACGCGCGCCGCCTCGCCTAAGTATCTGGGATGCGTGGAATGGGTGGCAGGTTTGGCGGGGGACGTGGAGCGAACGGCCCCGACATTCCCGACGCCTTGCCCTTCGACAAGGGCGAGCGGCTGAAGACCTTCCGCCATCTCGGGCGCTTGTTCGCCCAGATGTGGCGCACCAGCCCCTGGCTGATGTCGCTCTCGATCGCGCTCCGGCTCGTCGTCGCCATCCAGCCGCCGCTGCTGCTGCTCTTCACCAAGCTGATCATCGACGAGGTGGTGTACCAGACCGGCCTGCCGAGCCCCGGACCCGGCCTCGCCGACTGGCTCGAGAGCGGCCGGCTCACCTGGCTCGGGCTGCTGCTCGCCGGCGAGTTCGTCCTCGTCTTCACCCGCGACGCCTTCAACCGCGCCATCAACGTCGTCGACAGCATCCTCGGCGAGAGCCACTCCAACGCCGTCAGCCTCGAGCTGATGCAGCACGCGGCGCGGCTCGACCTCAAGCACTTCGAGCAGTCCGAGTACCAGGACAGCCTCGAGCGGGCCCGCCGCCAGGCCTCGTCGCGCTCCACCGTGATCTCGCAGCTTTTCGGCCAGGCGCAGTCGATGATCACCGCGGTGGCGCTGGCCGCGGGCCTGTTCATCTACGCGCCGCTGCTGATCGGTTTGCTCGCCGTCGCGCTGATCCCGGCGGTCTGGGGCGAGTTCCGCTTCAACCGCCTTGCCTACTGGATTTCGCACCACCGCTCGCCCGAGCGCCGGCAGCTCGAGTACCTGCGCCAGATCGGCGCCAGTGCCGAGAGCGCCAAGGAGATCAAGCTCTTCGGCCTCGGCGGCTTCCTCTCCGGCCGCTTCAGGCGCCTCAGCGACCAGATCCTCCTCGAGAACCGGAACCTGTCGATCCGGCGCGCCCTGCAGACCGGGCTCCTCGCCTCCATCTCGACCCTCACCTACTACGCCGCCTACGCCTACATCGTCTGGCGCACCCTGCATGGCGAGTTCTCGATCGGCACGCTGGTGTTCCTGTCGGGCAGCTTCAACCAGCTCAACGGGTACCTGCAGCAGATCCTCATCGGCTTCACCCAGATCGCCGGCCAGTCGCTCTATCTCGACGACCTGTTCAGCTTCTTCGAGATCAGGCCCGCCATCGCCGATCCCGCCGATCCCCGGCCGTTCCCCGTGCCGGTGCGGCAGGGCATCGTCTTCCACGACGTGGGCTTCCGCTACCCCGGCTCCGAGGTCTGGGCCGTCCGCCACCTGAGCTTCACCGTCCCGGCCGGCGAAACGCTGGCGCTCGTGGGCGAGAACGGGGCGGGCAAGACCACCATCGTCAAGCTGATCACCCGCCTCTACGACCCCGACGAGGGCCGCATCACCATCGACGGCATCGATATCCGCGAGTTCGCCCTGGCCGACCTGCGCACCCACATCGGCGCCATTTTCCAGGACTTCCTGCGCTACAGCTTTTCGGCTGCCGACAATATCGGCGTCGGCCGGATCGAGGAGGCCGGCAACCGTGAGCGCATCGTCTCCGCCGCCGAGCAGAGCCTTGCCGACCCGGTGATCCGCGGCCTGCCCGAGGGCTACGACCAGATGCTCGGCCGCACCTTCGCGAGGGGCCACGACCTCTCGGGCGGCGAGTGGCAGAAGCTCGCCATTGCCCGGGCCTACATGCGCGACGCCGAGATCATCATCCTCGACGAGCCCACCGCCGCCCTCGATGCCCGCGCCGAGGGCGAGGTGTTCCAGCGCTTCAAGAACCTCGCCGAGGGCACCACCGCCGTCCTCATCTCGCACCGTTTCTCGACCGTGCGGATGGCCGACCGCATCGTCGTCCTCGCCGACGGCAAGGTCGAGGAGCAGGGCACCCACGCCGAGCTGATCCGCAACGGCGGCCGCTACGCCGAGCTCTTCGAACTGCAGGCGTCCGGCTACCGCTGAACCCGGCTTTGACCGTAACGAATCTGCTGATACAAACCGCCGGGGCAACTGGGGCGGACAGAACGACGTGAGCCGAAACTTCCTGCTGGTCGATCCGGAAGAAAAGCCGGAGGTGCTGAAGGCGCTCGCCTCCGAGGTGCGGGTGGCGATCCTCAAGCTGCTGCACGTCGAAGGCCCGAAGAACGTCAACGACATCGCAGCCCGGCTCCGCCAGCCGCAGTCGACCGTTTCCTCCAACGTGCAGACGCTGGTGGAGGCCGGGCTCGTCCGCACCGAGACGCACAAGGCGCGCAAGGGCAACCAGAAGATCTGCCACAGCCTGTTCGACGAGGTGCTGGTGATGTTCAAGGAAGACATCCGCCCCCTCAAGGCCAACGCCATCGAGGTCGCGATGCCGCTTGGCCTCTACACGAGCTGCGAGGTCACCGCGCCCTGCGGCCTCTGCTCCACCGAGGGCATCATCGGCCTCCTCGACGTACCCGACACCTTCCTCGATCCCGACCGCATGCGGGCCGGCCTCCTCTGGTTCACCCGCGGCTACCTCGAGTACCAGTTCCCCAACAATGCCCGCCTCGCCCAGCAGAAGATCACCTCGATGGAGTTCTCCCTCGAGCTGAGTTCGGAAGTGCCCGGCACCAGCGCCGACTGGCCTTCCGACATCACCGTGTCGGTCAACGGGCACGACATCGCCACCTGGACCTCGCCCGGCGACTTCGGCGACAAGCGCGGCGTCTACACGCCGGACTGGTGGAAGCTGAAGGGCAGCCAGTACGGCAAGCTCAAGAGCTTCCGGGTCAACGGCACCGGCACCTTCGTCGACGGGCTGAAGATTTCTCCCGTCTCGCTCAAGGACCTCGACCTCGACACCCACCACTCGATCCGGCTTCGGATCGGGGTCAAGGCCGATGCCAAGCATCCGGGCGGCATCAACATCTTCGGCCGCGGCTTCGGCAACTACGACCAGGACATCGTGCTGCGGATCAGCACGGAGTAATCCCCCTCGATTGGGGCCGTGCTAGAGTGCGCTGGATACCGGAGCTGCTCTTTCTTTTTGGCGGTTCCCGCCCTCTTGACGGCCTTCCGCCCCTTCCATATCAACGCAGGCGATATAAATCACCAAAACGGTTACGAGGGGGCAGCCGATGCGGGCGACGGTTACGGCGCACAAGGACTACACTATCTCGAAGATCGACGACCGCGTCTACGGCGCGTTCCTCGAGCACCTCGGCCGGGCGATCTACACGGGCATCTACGAGCCGGACCATCCCACCGCCGACGGCAACGGCATGCGCGGCGACGTGGCGCAGCTGGTGCGCGAGCTGAACATCCCGATGGTGCGCTACCCGGGCGGCAACTTCGTCTCCGCCTACAACTGGGAGGACGGCGTCGGCCCGCGCGAGCAGCGCCCGACCCGCCTCGACCTCGCCTGGCACACCTCGGACAGCAATGCCGTCGGCGTCCACGAGTTCGCCGACTGGTGCGCCACCGTGAACACCGAGATGATGCTCGCCATCAACCTCGGCTCGCGCGGCCTCGACGAGGCCCGCAACTTCCTCGAATACGTCAACGGCCCGACCGGCTCCTACTGGGGCGACCTCAGGAAGAAGAACGGCCGCGCCGAACCCTTCGACGTAAGGCTCTGGTGCCTCGGCAACGAGATGGACGGTCCCTGGCAGGTCGGCCACAAGACCGCCCATGAATACGGCCGCCTCGCCAACGAGGTCGCCAAGACCATGCGCGCCTTCGACAGGAAGCTCGAACTGATCGTCTGCGGCTCGTCGCACTCGAACATGCCGACCTATCCCGACTGGGAACGCGAGGTGCTCGAGCACACCTACGAGAATGTCGACCACATCAGCCTGCACATGTATTTCGCCAACCGCGAGAACGAGCAGGCGCTCCTCGAGGGCGCCGCTCCCGACGTCCTGGCGAAGAACTCGGCCAACTACCTGGCGCTGAACGAGAAGCTCGACCGCTACATCGCGACCGTGGGCTCGACCATCGACTTCGTGAAGGCGAAGAAGCGTTCCAGGCACAATGTGTACATCAGCTTCGACGAGTGGAACGTCTGGTACCACTCCAACAAGCAGGACCGCGCCATCCTCGACGGCAACTCGGGCTGGCCCCATGCGCCGCGGCTGCTCGAGGACATCTACAACTTCGAGGACGTGCTGCAGGTCGGGCTTATCCTCAACACCTTCATCCGCCGCTCGGACGTGGTGAAGCTCGCCTGCATCGCGCAGCTGGTGAACGTCATCGCCCCGATCATGACCGACCCCAGGGGCGCGGCGTGGCGGCAGACCATCTACTACCCCTACTACTTCGCCTCGATCTATGGCCGCGGCACTGCGCTCAACCTTCGCACCAGCTCGCCCGGCTATGATGCGGCGCATGGCGACAACGTCGCCTATGTCGATGTCTCGGGCGTGCACAACGAGGAGCAGGGGACGGTCACCTTCTTTGCGGTCAACCGCCACGGCACCGATTCGATCGACCTCGAACTCAGCCTCGAGGGTTTCGGTGCGGCCACCGTGATCGACCACCAGGTGATGACCCATGTCGACCTGCGGGCGGTCAATACCGCCGCCAACCAGGACAATGTCGTGCCGGTGAAGGGCAGCGGCGCAACCGTCGAGGGCAAGGTGCTCCGCGCCAGGCTCGCCCCCTACTCGTACCAGATGATCCGGCTAAAGGCCTGATTCGAATGGACCATTGACCGGAAACGGGGTCACGGCGAAAAGCGCTGCGAGCCCGCTTCTCGTTCCGGTCCTCCCGGAAAAGTCCTCCGGCGTGCCGCTCCCACGGTGCGCCGGAGGGCGCTTGGCGGGGGACGTCCGGGGCCTCGGCCCTTTACCCCCGGCGCCCCGCGTGCTCAGGCTCCCCGCATGCCCAGATTCTCGGCCAACCTCTCCTTCCTCTATCCCGACCTGCCCTTCGCCGAGCGCTTCGGCGCGGCCGCGGCCGACGGGTTTGCTGCTGTCGAATATGTCTCGCCCTACGACCTGCCGGAGGCCGAGGTGGCGGCGCTCCTGCGCGGCAACGGGCTCGAGCAGGCGCTGTTCAACATGCCTGCCGGCAACTGGGCGGCGGGTGAGCGCGGCATCGCCTGCCACCCGGATCGGATCGAGGAGTTCCGTGCCGGCGTCGGCACCGCGATCCGCTATGCCACAGCGCTCGGCTGCACCCGCGTGAACTGCCTCGCCGGCATCAGGCCCCGCGCTCTCTCCGACGCGGTGCTCGACGCGGTGCTGGTCGACAACCTCGCCTACGCCGCCCCGCGCTTCGCCGACGCGGGCGTGAAGCTGCTGCTCGAACCGATCAACAGCGCGATCGACATCCCGGGATTCTTCGTCGACGACATGCGCCACGCCGGGCGTATCCTCGACGCGGTGGCGAGCGACAACCTCTTCATCCAGTTCGATTTCTACCATGTTCAGGTCATGCAGGGCGACCTGGTGCGCAGCTTCGCCGCCCTGCAGGACCGCATTGGGCATGTGCAGATCGCCGACCATCCGGGCCGCTACGCGCCCGGGACCGGCGAGATCAACTACGCCTTCGTCCTCGCCGAGCTGGATCGGCTCGGTTACGACGGCTGGGTCGGCTGCGAGTATCGTCCCCGCGGCGGCACCGGCGCCGACCTCGGCTGGATGGGCGGCACCTGAGCGGCATCCATTTGTTTCCGTTTCGTTCCGGTGCTATCCTTGTCGCCTGAACCGAGGACTTTTCCCATGGCCAATCGCGCCGGAAGTGCGGACCTGCCCCTCCACGGCGGGCGGGTGCCGAAATGGCTGAGCGAGCGCATGGCGCGGCTCGGTGCCGTGGTCTGCCAGGCGATTGCCCATGAGTATGGCCGGGACGAGCTGCTGAGCCGTCTCGCCAATCCGTTCTGGTTCCAGTCCTTCGGCGCCGTCATGGGCATGGACTGGCACTCGAGCGGCATCACCACCAGCGTCATCGGTGCGCTCAAGGGCGGCCTGCGCCCGATCGAGCGCGAGCTCGGGCTGCATGTCTGCGGCGGGCGCGGCCGGCACTCGCGCAAGACCCCCGACGAACTCGTCGCCATCGGCCACCGCGTCGGCTTCGATGGCGCCGCGCTGGCACGCGCCAGCCGGCTGGTCGCAAAGGTCGACAGCGCCGCCGTGCAGGACGGCTTCGATCTCTACCTCCACGGCTTCATCGTTGCCGACGACGGCAAGTGGGTGGCGGTCCAGCAGGGCATGAAGGGCGACGCGAGGACCGCGCGTCGCTACCACTGGCAGTCCGCAGGGCTCAGGAGCTTCGTCGAGGCGCCGCATGCGGCCATCGAGGGAGCCGGGCAGGGCACCATCGTCAACCTGACCGACCGCCGCGCAGAGCGCTCGCGGGGTGCGCAGGCGAGCATGCTGGCCGACATGGGTCCCGACGCCATCGTCCGCGAGGTCGGCCGCATCGAAGGCATCGCCGAGCCGACGCCTGAGGACAGCGACCAGCCCATGCTGCCGCACCTCGTCATGCCCGAGCACCACGACATCCGGCCCAAGGACGTGATGCTGCGCCGCCTGCATGGCAGTCTCGCCGCTGCCGCCGATCGGGCGCCGGCGGATTTCGCCGAGCTGCTGCTGGTGCCTGGCGTCGGTGCGCGCACCGTGCGCGCCCTGGCGCAGGTGGCCGAGGTGGTCCACGGCGCACCGCACCGCTTCGCCGATCCCGGTCGCTTCGCCATGGCGCATGGCGGCAAGGATGGCCACCCCTTCCCGGTGCCGCTGAAGGTTTACGACGAGACCATCCGCGTCCTGAAGTCCGCCGTCGGCAAGGCCCGTCTGGGGGCGGAAGAGGAGCTGGCTGCCATCAGGCGGCTCGACGCCCAGGCCCGCAGCCTCGAACATGTCGGCGGCCCCGGCTTTCACGAGTTCATCGCCGAGGAGCGCCGGCGTTCACCCGAATATGGCGGGCGCACCGTGTTCGACGATATGCCGGGCGCCTATGCGCGGGCCAAGATGCGGGTGTGACGGCGGCGCGGCAGCCTGACGCAGCGACAACCCGTCAGGCTGGCGGGGTTGGCTGATCGGCTAGCCTCCGAACCCTTGCTTCAATCGGGGGATTCGGATGCCGCCACATCACAGCTGGTCGCCGCTGCGCGTGCCGCGTTTCGAGGACGAAACGAAGGACCAGTTCGAGCAGCGGCGCGACGAAATCCAGCGCATCGTCACCGGGTTCCGCATGGGACGCTACGGCAGGACCGAGGCGGAGCGGCTTGAGCGCCGCCTCGAGTTCCTGCGTTCGGGTCAGTCGAAGAAGCCAGCGTCCTCCTCGCGGAGATAGGGCTTGGCTGCCTTGGCGTCGATGTCGAGGCCCAGGCCCGGCCCCGGCAGCAGGTCGACATGGCTGTCGGTGACGATCGGACCTGACGGCAGGCCCGTGACGATGTCGTTCCAGAACGGATCCGAGGCCGAGGGATACTCGAACGCGATGTAGTTGGCCGGCAGCGTCGCGCAGACGTTGATCAGCGCGCCGAGCCCGAGCAGGCCGTTTGCTGTGCCGTGCGGAGCCATCATGATCGAGTGCATGTAGGCGTGCTCGGCCACCCACTTGAGTTCGGCGATGCCGCCGATATCGGCCGGATCGGGACCGACGACGCGGACCGCCTGCGTTTCGATCAGTTCCTTGAAGTTGTGGCGCAGGTAGATCTGCTCGCCCGTGTGGATAGGGGTCGAGGTCGACTGCGTCAGCTCGCGATAGGCCTGCGGGTTGACCCACGGCACGTAGTCGCCGGTCAGCATGTCCTCGAGCCACATGATGTTGTACTTCTCGACCGCCTGCGCGAACTTGATCGCATCCGGCAGGAACCAACCCGGGCCGCAGTCGAGCGCGAGGCTGACCTTGTCGCCCAGCGCTTCCTTCATCGCGATCACGCAGTCGAGCATGTAGTTGAAGGCGTGCTCGCTGATCTGCCCCTGGTCCATGGCGCCATGGTAGGTCGGCGGCTGGCGCACGCCGTAGTGGAAGTCGTCGTAGCTCGACTTCATCGACGAGTGGAAGCTCAGGCCCTGCTTGACCATGAAGAACTTCTGCGGCTGCTCGGCCATCCACTTGACGTCGGCGGCGAAGTCCTCGGGACGGTCGCCGGCGCGGCGCTGGCGGACCGAGCCGTTGTAGACGCGCACCTTGTCGCGCACCTTGCCGCCCAGCAGCTTGTAGGCGGGAACGTTCGCCGCCTTGCCGGCGATGTCCCACAGCGCATGCTCGATGGCCGACACGGCGGCGCCATAGGGCTTGAACGAGCCGCGCTGGCGGATCTTCAGCATCACGCGCTCGACATCGGTCGGATCCTCGCCGATCAGTGCCTCACGGAAATGCAGCACCCACGGCTTGAGGTAGGGCTTGGTCCACTCGACTTCGCCGAGTCCGTAGAGGCCCTCGTCGGTGACGATGCGGACGATCGGGTGCTTGCCGATGACAGCACAGCGCAGATCGGTGATCTTCATGGTTCTCATCAGGCCCGGACGGGCCATTCCTCTTTTTACGCAATGGATTGGTGCTCCCGCCGGGCGGCGGAAACGAAACGGCGTGGTGGCATGGGGAAAAGCCGGTTCCTCCTCAACCGGCCGCAGTGCTGGTCTAGGGGCGCCGGGGCGCCGTGTTCCTCTGGGCAACGCCCATCTGTTCGATGATGTGGCGGCCAGAACCTTCTACGTGCCGTGCGACAACCGCAGCGGCGCCTTCGGCGTCCTGCGCGCGGACGCATTCGATCAGTTCGCGGTGCTCGCGCAGCACCGACACGCGGCGGCTGAGCGAGGTCGGGAAGCGGTGCGAGATGGCCCTCAGGATCTCGCGGTGCTTCCACCACAGTTCCGCGGCCAG
>JAEYZJ010000229.1 GCA_023430705.1 Pseudomonadota bacterium
GGCTGGGCCGGCTGGTCGTCGCTTGAGAAGACCTACGGCTTCGAGCCGGCAGCCGGCTGGAGCGAGGCCGAGCGCAGTCGACTGCTCGGCGTCCAGGCCTGCATCTGGTCCGAGCCGATGTCGGATCGGGCCGTCTTCGACCGGCTTGTCTTTCCGCGCCTTTCGGCCATTGCCGAGACCGGCTGGAGCCACCATCGCGACTTTGCCCGCTTCAGCGCCCTCGTCGGGCTGATGCCCAACCTCTACGGGCGCTACGAAGGGTTCTAGGACGTCCTCCGGAGCCGGAAGGCAGCAAGGGCGGGGATTGCTCCCCGCCCGGCACGACTTGCTTCGACAATGTGGATCAGAGCTTGTCGGTGATCGCCGTGGTGTAGGCGCCCGAAGGCTTGTTCTGGATGATCTTCTGGTCCAGCAGCGCCTTCTCGGTGCGCTCGTAGGCTGCCATGTTCAGCCCGAAGTCCGTGGCATCGACCAGCTTGGCCACCTCGCCCATCATGTACTTCTGGTGGTCGAGGGTCTGGGCGCCGGACTCGTCATTGTCGATGACGATCTGCGCGGCCTCGTCCGGATGCTCGATCGCATACTGCCAGCCCTTCTGCGAGGCGCGGACGAAGCGGACCATCTTGTCGGCGAAGGCCGGGTCCGCCAGCTTGTCTTCCATGGCGTAGAGCCCGTCCTCGAGCAGGTCATTGCCCAGTTCGGTGTAGTTGAAGATCACCAGCTTGTCGGTGGTGAAGCCGGCGTCGATGGCCTGGCCCAGCTCGTTGTAGGTCATCACGGAGATGCAGTCGGCCTGCTTCTGCACCAGCGGCTGCACGTCGAAGCTCTGCTTCAGGACGTTCACCCCGTCCGCCCCGCCATTGGTGGGAACGCCGAGCTTGTTCATCCAGGCATAGAACGGATACTCGTTGCCGAAGAACCAGACGCCGAGCGTCTTGCCCTTGAAGTCGGCTTCGGTCTGTACCGGACCATCCTTGGGGCAGATCATCAGCAGGCCGGACTTCTTGAACGGCTGGGCGATGTTGACGAGGCCCACGCCCTGCTCGCGCGCCGCGAGCGCGCCGCCCATCCAGTCGACGATCACGTCTGCGCCGCCGCCGGCGATCACCTGCTCGGGGGCGATGTCCGGTCCACCCGGCTTGATCGTGATGTCGATGCCTTCCTCGGTGTAGAAACCCTTGTCCTTGGCGACGTAGTAGCCGGCGAACTGCGCTTGCGTCACCCACTTGAGCTGCAGTGTTACCGGATCAGCGGCAAGGCCGGCGGTGGCGCTGAGCGCCAGGGCGCCGGCCACAAGGCCGACGAGAAGTCTCTTCATGCTCGTTCCCTCATTCCCTGTATTACGCCCGCCCACCACGGACGGACGGATGCCAGAAGGTGACGCCGCGTTCGACCAGCGCCACCACCCCGTAGAAGACAGAGCCCGCTAACGCCGCCACGGCGATCTCTGCCCAGACCATCTCGACGTTGAGCTTGCCGATCTCGGAGGAGATGCGGAAGCCCATGCCGACGATGGGTGTCCCGAAAAACTCGGCCACGATTGCGCCGATCAGCGCCAGAGTCGAGTTGATCTTCAGCGCGTTGAAGATGAACGGCGCCGCCGCCGGCAGCCTCAGCTTGAACAGCGTCGCCCAGTATCCCGACGCGTAGGTGCGCATCAGGTCGCGCTCCATGTGGCCGGCGACGTTGAGGCCCGCCACGGTGTTCACCAGCATGGGGAAGAAGGTCATGATGACCACCACCGCGGCCTTGGACGGCCAGTCGAACCCGAACCACATCACCATGATCGGCGCGATGCCGATCAGCGGCAGGGCCGAGATGAAGTTGCCCAGCGGCAACAGCCCACGCTTGAGGAAGGGCGACCGGTCGACCGCGACGGCGACGAGGAACCCCGCCCCGCATCCGAGCACGTAGCCCGCCAGCACCGACTTGAGGAACGTCTGCTGGAAGTCGGCGGCGATCGTCGGCACGTTGCCGATCAGCTTCACCCAGATTCCGGAAGGGGAGGGCAGCAGCACCTTGGGGACGTTGCCGCCCCGCGTGATCGCCTCCCAGGCGACGAGGATCGCGATGCCGAAGACGATCGGGATGAGGACGCCGAGCGCCTCGCCGACCTTGCCCGCGCTGATCGCCCCGGAAAGGCGCTCCGCAAAGAGCCACGCGAACAGCCACGCCGAGACCAGCGCGAACCAGTATCCCGCGTCGGCCTGTTCGATCGTATCGAGCGCCAGCATCAGCGACGCCGCGCCGAGCGCGGCGAGGGCGCCGTCGATCCAGGGGCTGAAGGGCACCCGGAACCGGACCAGGCTCAGGACCCCGAGGACGAGGTAAAGGCCGACGGACGGGAACTCCCACACCGGCAGCGGCGCGCCCTCGGTCGAGGCGAAGCTGAAGATCAGGCCGAAGAGCGCAAAGCCTGCCGCAAAGACGGCGAGGAAGCGTTGCAGCATCGTCATGCCCGCACCCCCAGTCGCGCATTGGTGGCTCGTTCGGCAAGGCTCACGAGGGCAATCAGCGCCCCGGCAAGCAGCGCTGCCGCCAGCAGCGCCGCCCAGATCTGTACGGTCTGCCCGTAGTACGAGCCGGCGAGAAGCCGCGCGCCGATGCCGTTGCTCGTGCCCGCCGGCAGTTCGCCGACGATGGCCCCGACGAGGCTCGCCGCGACGCCCACCTTCATCGATGTGAAGAGGTAAGGCAGCGCGATCGGCCAGCGCAGCTTGGTGAACACCGCGAAGCGCGACGCATTGTAGGTGCGCATCAGGTCGAGCTGGATGGCCTCGGGGCTGCGGAAGCCCTTCACCATGCCCACCACGACCGGGAAGAAACTGAGGTACGTCGAGATCAGCGCCTTGGGCACCAGCCCCGAGATGCCCACCGCGTTCAGCACCACGATCACCATCGGCGCAATCGCAAGGATCGGGATCGTCTGGCTCGCGATGATCCACGGCATTAGCGAACGGTCCATCGCCTGGTTGTGGACGATGAAGATCGCGAGCCCGATGCCGAAGGCCGTGCCCATCACGAAGCCGAGCAGCGTCGCCGAAAGCGTCTGCCAGCTGTGGTAGACGAGGCTTCGCTTGCTGGTCACCGCCTGCTCGGCCGTGGTCTTCCAGAACTCCGCCGCGATCTGGTGCGGCGCCGGCAGCAGCGGCTTTTCCTGGTTCAGCACGTCGTTGAGCTGCTGGCTGAACGTCACGCCGGTGACATCGGTGCGCTGGTAGAAGTCGGATACGCCCTGCCAGTTCATCAGGATCGCCGCCACATACCAGACGGCGATCAGCCCGATCAGGACGATCAGGATGGGAAAGACGCTGCCCTCGCGCCAGGTCTTGTCGCGCCAGGTCTTGCCCATCATCACTCCTCGTACGAATGCCCGGCCCGCAATCCTTCGCGGACGCGGTGGGCGATCTCGAGGAACTCGGGCGTCTCGCGGATCTCCAGCGGTCGCTCCGCTGGCAGCGGGCTGTCGATCACGTCGGTGACCCGGCCCGGCCGCGGGCTCATCACCACGATCTTGGTGGAGAGATACACCGCCTCGGGGATCGAGTGGGTGACGAAGGCGATCGTCTTCTGCGTCGCCGCCCAGAGCTTCAGGAGCTCCGAATTGAGATGGTCGCGCACGATCTCGTCGAGTGCCCCGAACGGCTCGTCCATCAGCAGCAGGTCGGCATCGAAGGCGAGCGCGCGCGCGATCGAGGCGCGCTGCTGCATGCCGCCCGAGAGCTGCCAGGGGAACTTCTTCTCGAAACCCTCGAGGTTCACCAGCTCCATGGTCTTGCTGATGCGTGCCTTCCGGTCGTCTTCGCTGTAGCCCATGATCTCGAGCGGCAGCGCCACGTTGCGCTCGATCGTGCGCCACGGAAACAGCGCCGGCGCCTGGAACACGTAGCCATACGAGCGGTTGATCCGCGCGTCGGCGGGAGTGGTGCCGTTGACCGTGATCGAGCCGGACGTCGGCTGCTCGAGGTCCGCGATGACGCGCAGGAACGTCGTCTTGCCGCAGCCCGAAGGCCCGATGAACGAGACGAACTCGCCCTTCCTGATGTCGAGATTGACGTCCGACAGCGCCACGACGTCGCCGTCCGCCGTCTTGAAAGTCAGGCCGAGGCCCTTGGCCTCGACCACGCTCTGCGATTTGCCCCCGTCAGTCGTCAAACCCTAAACCCCGCTCTGCGGAATGCCCGCCCGTTCGATCTTGCGCGGCGCGGTGATTTCCTTCCACTGGCTCAGCGCCCGGTTCACAGGGTTCTTGGCCTCGCGGGCGATGAACTGGCCGTGGCCCTGCTCGGCCGTAACCTTGTCTTCCGTCACCGCCACCTTGCCGCGGCTCAGCGTGAAGCGCGGCAGGCCCGTGACCTCGATGCCCTCGAACACGTTGTAGTCGATCGCCGACTGCTGCTTCGCCGCCGTGATCGTCTTCTTGCGCTTCGGATCGAGCACCACGATGTCGGCGTCCGCTCCGACGAGGATCGCGCCCTTCTTCGGATACATGTTGAGGATCTTGGCGATGTTGGTCGAGGTGACCGCCACGAACTCGTTCATGGTCAGCCGGCCCGTGTTGACGCCCTTGGTCCACAGCACCGGCAGCCGGTCCTCCAGCCCACCGGTGCCGTTGGGAATCTTGGCGAAATTGCCGATCCCGTTGCGCTTCTGCGCCGTCGTGAAGGCACAGTGATCGGTCGCCACCACCTGCAGCGAACCCGCCGCAAGGCCGGCCCACAGCGAGTCCTGGTGCTGCTTGTTGCGGAAGGGCGGGCTCATCACGCGGCGCGCCGCATAGTCCCAATCCTTGTTGAAATACTCGCTCTCGTCCAGCACCAGGTGCTGGATCAGCGGCTCGCCGTAGACGCGCATGCCCTTCTGCCGCGCCCGGCGGATCGCTTCGTGCGCCTCCTCGCACGAGGTGTGGACGATATAGACCGGCACGCCGGCCATGTCGGCGATCATGATCGCCCGGTTGGTCGCCTCGCCCTCCACTTCCGGCGGCCGCGAATAGGCATGGCCCTCTGGCCCGTTATTGCCCTCGGCAAGGAGCTTCTGGGTCATCGAGGCGACGACGTCGCCGTTCTCGGCGTGGACGAGGGGCAGGGCGCCCAACTCGGCGCAGCGCTGGAACGAGGCGAACATCTCGTCGTCGTTCACCATCAGCGAGCCCTTGTAGGCCATGAAGTGCTTGAACGAGGTGATGCCGCGGTCGACGACCTCGGCCATCTCGTTGAAGACCTGCTCACCCCACCAGGTGATCGCCATGTGGAACGAGTAGTCGCACGAGGCCTTCGAAGTCTTGTTGTCCCACATCTGCAGCGCTTCGAGCAGCGACTGGTTCGGGTTGGGCAGGCAGAAGTCGACCACCGTCGTCGTGCCTCCGCTCAGCGCCGCCCGCGTGCCGGACTCGAAGTCGTCCGACGAATAGGTGCCCATGAACGGCATCTCGAGATGCGTGTGGGGATCGATGCCCCCCGGCATCACGTAGCACCCCGACGCATCCAGCACCTCGCCGCCAGAAAGGTTCTGCC
>JAEYZJ010000247.1 GCA_023430705.1 Pseudomonadota bacterium
CCTCACCGCCGATCTCCCCGGAGGCCGCCGGCAAGGAGGAAGAGCGCGGCGGCAACAGCGAGGGCGACGAGCCCGGGGGCGACCACCAGCAGTGGGCGCAGCGACAGGAACTGCTGGCCGTCGCGCAGCATGAGGCCGAGGCTCGCGCCGGAGGGTGGAGCTCCGAGGCCGGCGAAGGTCAGCGTCATCTCGATGATCGTAGCGACGGCGAGGAGTTCGAGCCCGATGGCGAGCAGGCGCGGCAGGAGCCCGGGCAGCACATGGCGCTGGGCGGCGGCGAGGGTTCCGAGCCCCGCAATGCGGGCCGAGGTCACGTAGTCCCTGTCCCAGAGTTCGCGGATGTCGCGCGCGAGAGCGGGGACCGTGGCCGCGAGGCCCGGCAGCACGACGCCGAGGATGACGGCGAGGTGGCCGGGAGCACCGATGGCGGCAACGACGATGCCGACGGCAAACGCGGGGGCGGGAAGGCCGAGCAGACGGGTGGCGGCGCCCTCGCGGTCGAGCCAGAGGGCGAAGAAGGCCGCGACGGGAAGGGCGAGCAGCAGGGTGAAGAGGCTCGCGAAGGCGGCGAAGAGGAGGCTCGCCAGCATGGCCGAAGAGAGGAGCGGGACGAGGTCCCGACCGGCCGCGTCGGTGCCGAGCCAGTAGGCGCCGCCCGGTTCGGCCAGCGACGGCCCCGCGCTGCCGGCCGAGGGCGTCCAGAACGGGACGGCAAGCGCGGGGAGGATGATCGCGGCGGCGAACGCCGCGCCGAGGACGAGCCGCCAGTCGGGCGCGGCCCGGGGCGCCGGAGGGAGTGCGTAGCCAGCCGTCACTGTTGCGGCTCCCGGACCGGTGGAAGCCGGATGACGGTGCTGAGCAACAGCCCGGTGGCGCCGACGAGGACGAGGACGAAGAGGCCGGCCCGCAGGGTCGCCAGATCCTGCTGCTGGGCGGCGCCGAGGACGAGCCGCCCGAGCCCGGGCAGGTAGAAGACCGTCTCGACAAGCACTGTCGCGACGAGGAGCGCCGGGAGGGTGCGGCCGACAATGGCGGGGAGCGCCACCCTGCCCCGCTCGCGCAGCGCCAGCGCCACATGGCCGGCATGGGGCAGCCCGAGCGCAAGAGCGGGAAGGAGGAGCGTCGAAAGCGCAGCGAGGGGATCGCTCCAGGGCAGGAAGCCGCTCGGCGGAAGCAGGCGCAGGAGGCCGGCGACGAGCAGCGACAGCAGCATGCCGAGCCAGAAGGGCGGCAGCAGCGCAAGGGCAGTGGCGATGCCCGCCGCGGCCGGCAGGCGCCGCAGGCCGAGGCCACCGAGGACGGCGACGGCGAGGGCAACGAGCAGCAGCGGCAGCGTCACCGACAGGCGCTGCCAGTGGTCCGCCGATCCGAGCAGGGCGAGAAGGCGCGCGCCGAGGGCGGTACCGGGAGGCGAAGCGCCCGGGAGCAGGTCGAGGAAGACGAAGAGAAGGACAGCCGCGCCGGGCACGGCCGAGGCGAACGCAAGCGCGCGGATAAGGACGTCGTTTCTCATGCCCCCGGCGCCCCCAGCCGATCCCATGGAATAGTCCGATGCAGACAACCCTAGTGCGGATCAGGGGCCGACGGAAGCGGCTGGCGGGCCTGTGGAAAGCGGCCGCGGATCAGTCGCGGACGAGGTCGGCGGGAATGACGAGCGAGAACAGGTTGCCGGCCCCGACCAGCGGATCGACGGAGAGCCGCAGGGCATTGACCGCCAGCAGCGAGCGGGTGAGCGCGAGGCCGACGCTGGAGCGCACCGGCTGCAGCACCTGGCCGTCCTTGCCGGTGCCGTCGCGGAAGACGACGAAGCGCTCGCCGAGGTCGCGGCGCGTCTCGCCGCCGTCGCGGACGTTGACCACGACGCCGCCGTGATCCTCGCGCTGGGCGGAGAGGATGACGGTGCTGCCGACCGGGGTCTGGTCGATGGCGCTGGCGAGGAGGTTGAGAATGCCCTGGGTCAGCGAAGCGCGGTCGGCCGTTATGCGCGGCAACCGCTCGGATACCGCGCTGCGCACGAGGACGCGCGCGTCGCTCGCCTGCCGCCGCACGCGGGCGAGGCAGCTTTCGAGCAGTTCGGCGAGGTCGATGTCGCCCGGATCGGTGGGGTAGCGCCCGCCCTTGAGACGGGCGAAATCGTCGAGTTCGTCGACGAGGTTGGCGATCTCGGTGCCGGCGGTCCTGATGTCCCGGGCATACTCGGCGTGGCGCTCGACATTGTCGCCCGAGGCCTCGATCAGCTCGGCAAAGCCGATCACCGCATTGAGCGGGCGGCGGACGCTGCGGCTGATGCGGGCGAGCATGGAGGGCTCGACTTCGTCGGCCGGCGTGCGGGGCGGCGGCGGCACGGCGACAGCCGGGGGCTGCAGCCTGCGCAGGAAGGCGAAGTAGCCGGTGACGATCCCGGCCTGCCCCTCGGCGAACAGCGCCACCCGCAGGCCGGCGTTGACCCCGTTGAAGACGATGGCGGGACGGGCCGTCTCGGCGAAGCGGGCCGGACGCTCGAGGAAAAGCTTCAGCTCTCCCAGCTGCGAGGGATCGACGAAGGCGGCAAGCGGGCGGCCGACGACCTCGTCTTCGGTCAGCCCGAGGACGATGCGGCCATGCAGGGACACCGACGTGACGGTACCGGCGCGGTCGGCGACGAGGAAGCCGTCGTCGACGAGTTCGGCCGCGAGGGCGGCGAAGGTGTGGACGGCGGCCTCGTGCCCGAGCCGGGTCTCGGCGGCGCTCGCCGACAGCATCAGGGCCGGACGACCGTGCCAGGTGATCGACTGCAGGCGCGCGCTGACCGGGGCGAGCGAGCCGTCGCGGCGGACAAGCCGGGTGACGGGGGCGGAGCTGTCGGCGTCCTCGGACGGAAAGATCGCGGTGAGGCCCGCGGCGCGCAGGCTCTCGATGCTCTCGTAGCCGGTGAGGTCGGTGAGGGCGCGATTGGCGAAGAGGACCTGCTGGTCGCGAAAGACCAGGATGCCGAGCGGCAGGCGATTGAGGATGAAGGTCTCGCCGGTGAGATTGATCAGCGCGCCCTCGCTCGCGGGCGGCGGCGGGGTCGTGGCGGCGGCCTCCTCGGGACGCGGCGCGGCATTCTGCTGGCCGTTCACCCGGTCGGTGAGGATGCGGCTCAGTTCATCGAAATTGTAGCGCGAGACGCGCTCGACCGCCTCGGCATCGGGCAGAGCGGCGCGCCCGGGGTCCGCGGATGCCGGGGCCCCGGACTCAGCCGGCTCGGACGCCGCAGTGGCGTCGGCAGCGTCGGCGGACTTGTCCCCGGCAAGCGGGACGAAGCCCCGGCCGATGACGCGCCACAGGGTCGGCGCCGGCGCGGGTTCGGCATCGGCTGTACCGATGATGGCCGCGATGGCGTCGCCGACTTCTGTCGGTTCGGCGGGTTCGGGCTGCGGGAGTTCCGGTTCCGCCGATTCGGCCTCGGTCGGTTGCGGCTCGCCGATAGGTGCGGCCTCCTCGACCGGCTCGACCCGAAGGGGCGTCTCGGCGGGCTCGGGCGGCGGGCCGGCAAAGGCCTCGTCGACGGCCGTCAGCGGCGCATAGAGCGAGGAATCATCGGCCAGCCGGTCGAACAGCGAGGAAAGCGCGCCCACAGAATCGGGGTTATGGGGGATCGGTTCGACCCAGTTCTCCTCGCCGGCAACCACCGGTTCGTCGTCGGCCTGTTCGGCCGGCGGGAGACCGAGCGGCAGCAGCGGCTCGTCAACCTCGCGAACGGGTGCGGCCGGCGCCTCGAAGCGGTTGCCAGCCCCCTCCTCGGCGCGGACCTCGGCGATGGTCGGCAGGGGCTCGCCGTGGCGCTCGAAGAGCAGCAGCATGGCGTCGTGCGGACTGGCGGTGAAGCGGGAGACGGTGACCTCGGCGCCCTCGATCTCGACGCTGCCGCCATCGGCGACCTCGGGCAGCCCCTCGCTCTCGATGTCGGGGGCAAAGTGCGCGAGGGCATAGTCGCTGCCGCCGGCGATCTGGCCGTCCTCGTTGATGAGGAGGAAATCGGCGCCGGGCGGCAGGATGCCGGTGGCCGCCTCGTCGGGCTGGCCGGCGTCGCGCGATCCGAGCAGTTCGGGCTCGATGGGATCGACGCCGACGATGAGCAGTCCGGTGCTGCCGTCGGGCAGGCGCAGCGGCGTGCAGGTGCAGGTGGTCGAGATGGGCCGCTCGCCGGCGAGGAACTGGATGCGGCTGAGGCTGGAGCGGTTCATCGATCCGAGGCGGATCAGGCGGGCGATCTGGCCCTTGATCGGCACGGCCTCGGGGGCGAGGCGAACGCCATGCTTCTTGATCCGGCCGTGGAAATAGCGCGCCGCGTCGTTGCGCCACAGCAGGGTTTCGCCGTCGTGCGACCACAGCCACGCCGGACGTGCGTCTGCCCAGTGCACGAGCACCAGGCGCGCCGTCGGCGATTTGATCCACTCAGCGTCCACGCCGTACTCTTTACCGTACTCGACCGGAGCCCTTTGTGGAAAAGACTCCAACTCCCCGGGCGCCGTGCTTTCAACGGAAAAGTCTGCACTTTCCCTTAAACCCGGCACTTGTGCCATTTTGGCACAATTTGCGCCCGGAACTTAATCTTCTCCTAATATCGCGCGTACCCCACCCGGTCCATATGCGCGCCGGCGTTCCAGCGGTCATTCGCTGCCGATGGTTAAGCGGCTGATGATGCGGAAATCGATGAAATCCACGCTTGCCAGCGCGAGGAACTGAAACTATGTTCCGCCGCGCTTGCAGGGCCGCCTTAGCTCAGTTGGTTAGAGCACTAGATTGTGGATCTAGGGGTCCCCCGTTCGAACCGGGGAGGCGGTACCAAGCTCAAAGGCCCGGATTTCCGGGCTTTTTTGCTTTGCAGGGCAGCACTCAAAACAGCCGACATACATAGATCTGGGCGTAGATCTGGGCGCCAGATCGCGCCCTCGCCGGTTTGCGGCCCGGCTGGCGTCCGACGCCGTCCCTCCCCGCGGGGGAGAGACTCGCGTCCCGCGCCGGACAGGCTGCTACCAGCGCAGCGCGGCCGTGTGCACCGGCGCGTCCCACAGGGCGGTCGTATCGTCGTCGAGCAGGGTCAGGGTGATCGAGCAGCCGGCCATGTCGAGCGAGGTGACGTAGTTGCCGACGAGGGAGCGGGTGACCTCGATGCCGCGGGCGGCGAAGCGGCGGCGGGCGGCGTTGTACATCAGGTAGAGCTCCATGGCCGGGGTGGCGCCGAAGCCATTGACGAAGAGCAGCGCCCGGCGGCCGGAAATGTCGCCGAGGTCGCCGGCGATGGCCGCACACATCTCGTCGGCGATCTCGTCGGCGGACCTGAGCCTGTCGCGGCGGCGGCCAGGCTCGCCGTGGATACCGACGCCGAACTCCATCTCGTCCTCGCCGATCGCGAACATGGGCTTGCCGGCGGCCGGCACGGTGCAGGAGGTGAGGGCCACGCCCATGGACCGGGTGGCGGCGTTGACGCGATCGCCGAGCGCCTTGAGGGCGGCGAGGTCCCGGCCCGCTTCGGCGGCGGCGCCGACGATCTTTTCGACCACGAGCGTGCCGGCGACACCGCGGCGGCCGGTGGTATAGAGCGAATCCTCGACGGCGACGTCGTCGTTGATGAGGACGCGCTCGACCGGCCCCGACATCATCTCGGCGGCCATCTCGAAGTTCATCACGTCACCCTCGTAGTTCTTGACGATGAGCAGGATGCCGGCGCCGCCATCCACCGCTTCGGCGGCGGCCAGCATCTGGTCGGGGGTGGGCGAGGTGAAGACCTGCCCCGGGCAGGCGGCATCGAGCATGCCGGTGCCGACGAGGCCGGCATGGAGCGGCTCGTGGCCCGTGCCGCCACCGGAGATCAGCGCCACCTTGCCGGGGCTGAGCGTACGGCGGCGGACGAACTTGTGGTCCTCGCCCAGCACCAGGATGTCGGCGTGCGCGGCGGCCAGCCCGTCGAGGCTCTCGGTGAGAATGGTGTCGACACCGTTCATCAGCTTCTTCATTCGTCTGCTCCCCCCGGGCGGATCAGGCCGCCCATCTTCGTGATGAATTCCGAGACTGCCCTGTCGAAGGCAGCATTGTGCCGCGCGCCCAGGTCCGGCACCACGAGGGTCAGCTCGCGGGTGCGCAGCGCGGGCGCGCCGATATCGACGCGGCCGCGGTGGGCGCGCCCGTAGGCGTCCATGAAGGCCTCGCGCTCGGCGGGGCCGAAGTGGCAGACGGCGAAGATGGTCGCGAGGTGCTTGCGCGGAATGGGCGTGGCGTAGGCGGGGCTCGTGATCTGGGTCACGAAGCTGCGGTGCTTGCCGAGCGCGTCGGCGAGGCGCTGGCGCGCCCCGGACGGGCGGGTGTCGAGCACCCGCGAGAGCACCTGCTTGTAGGCGCGGATCGCCTCGCCGGCGGCGTCGCGCGACGGTTCAGCGGGCGGCATCGGCGCTGTCCCCGGTGCCGACGGTGGCGACCGCGGCCTTGGCGAGCGGCAACTGCGCCGCGGCGACGGAGAGCGCGCGCAGCCCTGCCCCGATGAGCAGCGGAATGACGGCGGGGTCGCCGCCGGCATCGCCACACAGGCTCACGGGGATCGCCTTCTCCTGGCCGAAGCGCGCGACGTTGCGGATCAGCGAGAGCACGGCGGGATGACGGACATCGGCGAGATGGTTGACCGCGCCGCTGTCGCGGCCCGCCGCCATGACATACTGGGTGAGGTCGTTCGAGCCGATGGAGAAGAAGGCGACGCCCGCAAAGGGGGCCGGATCGATGGCGACGGCGGGCACCTCGACCATGATGCCGAGCGGGGGCATCCGATGCGGGATGCCGGCGTCGGCGAGAGCCTGCGCCTCCTGGCTGAAGATCGCCTCGGCAGCGCGGTACTCCTCGACCAGGGTGACCATCGGGAACATCACCTTGAGCTCGCCGAACACAGCGGCGCGCAGCAGGGCGCGGACCTGTACACGGAACACGTCGGGCCGGGCGAGCGACAGGCGGATGCCGCGCTGGCCGAGGAACGGATTGGCTTCCTCGACGGTGTAGCCGGGGACCGGCTTGTCGCCGCCGGCATC
>JAEYZJ010000354.1 GCA_023430705.1 Pseudomonadota bacterium
CACCGGCACTTTGCTGCTGCTCAATTATCGGCCTTCCCTCGGTGCGCCGTGGATGAGCGGTTCGTCGTTCCGGCAACTGTCGCTGGCCGAGCTCGGCCCCACGGCGACGGATGCGCTGGTCCAGGAGCTGATTGGGAGCCGGCCCGAGCTCAGCGAGATCCGCCGGCGGGTGGCAGAGAGGAGCGGCGGCAATCCGTTCTTCGCCGAGGAGCTCGTGCGCTCGCTCGTGGCCAGCGGTACGCTGGTTGGCAATCCTAGGAATTATGGGCTCGGGGCGGATACCACGGAGGCGAGCCTGCCGGCGACGATCCAGTCCGTGATCGGCGCACGCATCGACCGGCTTGGGAAGGTCGAGAAGGGACTGCTCCAGATCGCCGCGGTCATCGGCAAGGAGTTCGCGTTTGAAGTGCTCCACGACGTGTCGAGCGGCTCGGCGCAGAAGGTCGATTCGCTGCTCGAGCGTCTGTGCGAGGCGGAGATGCTGCAGAAGCAGCCCGGCCTCGACGGCCGCTGGTTCGCGTTCAGGCATCCTCTCCTGCAGGAGGTCGCCTATGTGACGCAACTCAAGGCCCGGCGCACCGAGCTGCATGCCTCGGTCGCGCAGGCCATCCTCAAGTTCCGCAGAGAGCGCATCGACGAGTTCTCGGGCCTGCTCGCCTACCACTTCGA
This sequence comes from Pseudomonadota bacterium, assembly GCA_023430705.1. Taxonomy (GTDB): domain Bacteria; phylum Pseudomonadota; class Alphaproteobacteria; order Rhizobiales; family Devosiaceae; genus Devosia_A. The sequence goes on from JAEYZJ010000354.1 coordinate 670, forward strand.
GGCCGCCGACCGGACGCTCGAGGCCGCCCGCTACGCCGCCAGGGCCGCGACCTGGGTCGGATCCACGGATTCGGCACAGGCCATCAAGCACTGGCGAAAAGTGCATGCGCTGCTGCACAACCAGCCGCGCTCGCGTGAGAGCGACACCTTGCGCATCATGGCCGGCGGGCAGATCGCCTGGTTGGGTTGGCGCGAGGGCATGAGCGTCGATGAGGCGAAGCCGTTGATCGACGAGGCTCTCGCCTGGTCGCGCGAGACCGACAACTCCATGATCCCGTTGCTGCTGTTCGTGCACGGACGCATCACTGTGACGAGCGGAGGGCCGGCGGATACTTACGTCGATCGCGTCAAGGAGGCGCTGTCGTTGATTCGGAACGACGAGGATCCCGGCCGTGCAGCCACGCTCAACGCCTCGCTCAGCCAAGCTTACGGTTGGGCCGGGCGGCTCAACGAGGCGCTTGCGGCCAACACCGTTGCGCTGACGGGCATCTCGAAAGTCAGCAAGTTCGATCATCAGTTCCTCGGCTACAGCGTCGAGCACTGGGCCATCGCCTTGCGCGGGCGGATACTCGTTCGACTGGGTCGTTTCGAGGACGCGGTGAGAACCTTGGATTCGATGTTGGACATCGAGCAGGACCTTGTCGATCCAACGGTTCTGCTCATTCCGCATCTGGGTTATGTCGATCTCGCGTGGTGCCTGGACGATGGGGCCATGGCCGACAAGCACGCACGGCGTGTCGGCGAGATCGCCGGCCGGCACGGGAATCCCTATCTGCGGGTATTCGCTTTGGCGTGCGCCGCTACGGCAAGGAGCATCGTTGGCGAATTCTCCGACGCCATCGGCGTGTTCCGCGACGGGCTTTCCTTCCTGCGCGAAACCAGGGCGGCGATGGAGTATGAGCCGGAGATGATCGCCAGCCTCGCCGACTGCTACTATCGGAACGGCGACCTCGAGCTCGCCATTGCCACGGCGCGCGAGGCAATCGAGCTGGCCCGGCGGCGTTCGGCCCGGCTTCCTGAATGCCGCGCCTCCATCTCCCTGGGCGGTGCGTTGCTGGCCGCGCACGGCCCGGCCCGTGCGAAGGAAGCGGAGGAGCTTTTCCAGTCCGCGGAGAACTTGATCCGAATCACCGGTGCCTCGATCTATGAGCGGCACCTGTGGAGGGAAAGAGATCGCCTTCAGAGCGGAGGCGTCATTCCCTCGGTCGCACGAGAAGGGTGAACTCGCGGAGACCGTAATCGGCCAGCACCTCGACGCTCGCTTGGAGCTCCTTTCTGCAGAACGCAATCCAAGGCCTCGGCACTGTCCAGTAGTGCATTTCCGGCGAGGAGGAGCCGCTCGGTGCCATGAAGTTGACCGCGAACCCCCGCCGGCTCGACCTGTGCATGTCGCGCAGCGTTCTTGCGATGCAGCGCTCCCACATGTCGAGCGGAGTATCGAGCTTCACGTTGAAGATCCCGCTCGCCACCGAATAGTCCGCCACACGAGGGCAGGCATCCGCGACCACGGCGGTCGCATTGCTCAGGTCCCAACGTACCTCCATGGCATGCCGGATCATCGCCGGCGACACATCGAAGCCCAGGTAGTCGATCTCCGTTTCCGGGTGGTATTTGGCCAAGTAGGAGATCAGGGCGCCATAACCGCAGCCCACGTCGTTCAGCGAGAACGGGCCGGAGAAGTCGCACAGCTTCAGGAGCTGAGCGAACCGAACCTCTTGTGTGATGAAACTCGACCAATCGGCGCCCCGGGCGGTTGCACCATGCGCAAGCACCCGTCGATCGTAGTATCTTGCGATTCCACGGTAGACCTGGGAGGGAACCTCCGGAGAAGAAGCCCCGCGGTTCCCGCTGCGCCGTGATCCCGGATGCCCGGTTGTCAGCGCCACGGCCTCATCGGCAGAGAGATGGTCAAATAGTCCCTGTTCATGTAGGTCAGCGGCCGGTCCGTTCGAATCAGGACCCTGCGATCGACCCCACTGTCATGGATGGTGAAATAGACCGGTTTCGGCCGCCTGGATTCAAGGTTTTCCTTCAAGGCCCTGATGATCCTTTGGTTGCCACGCTCATCTGTCTCGGAACGGGTGCGTGCCAGGTCCTCGTCGAGATAGGCGTACAGCTTGTTCTTCAGCGTCGCATTCCAGAAACCACCGAGTCCGAGCACGGCGAAGCTGGCGGCCAGCGAGTGCTCCTCGGAAAAGACCTTGAACTCCTTCTGCAGTTCGACCATCTCGACGATCCCGTCCTTGCGCCCCCTGTACTGGCTCGGGGCGAAGCGCAGGTTCGCCAGATCGAGCAGGCCGGAGATGAGGTGGTCGTCTTCCCGGAAACGCGGTCCCATTACGCTCTCCCTGGTAAGGCTGCAAGAGTATGCTGGCTAAAGGCGTTCAGCATATTCAACTCTTAGTATAGTCCATTCTGGGCGGACAGTATAGAGGCCCGGGGGGCCGTCGGGCCGGCCCGCTTGCGAAGAACCAGTCTCGGCTTCCCGGTCGATTCGCGTTTGGGTGAAGAAATAGAAGTAGGTCTTGCCGTTTGCGTCTTCGAATTGCGGGCTCGTCCAGGTCAGGGCCCTGTCGACCACTGGTGGCCCGACGCTCCGCACCGTTCCACGGCGTTCATCTTACTCGAGCGTGACCACGAAAAGCCCTCCACGCGTAAGATTGGCTACGTCGCGTAGACCTCGGGGTTCTATCTGCCTCGCTTCCATCCACGAGCTTCCACCTCTATCTCGCGTCCTTGGCGCGCGTCCAGCATGGGCTCTTTAACCACGCTCGAAAGAGCCGCGCGCCGGGTCGAATGGCGGACCTATGGCAGGGCACTTCGACGTGGTCATCGCGAGTTTGCCAATCGGTGCATGGCGCGACAAAGAACGTGGACGCCGCCAGCGAAGTCTTCGCGGTCCAGCGCTTCATCGGAATTGTGGCTGCCATTTGCGTTGCGAACCAGGATGACGGCCGACGGAATACCCGCCCGGACGAACATTGCCGCGTCATGTCCGACGGTGGGCATGCGGCGCGTGGCGATGCCAAGCTCACCCGCAGTGTCTTCGATCAGCCCGATCAGCGTCGCGTCCAGGGGGGCGGTGGCGTGCCGACCTCCCGGCCCAGCTCGAAGGTGACCCTCCGATCGTTCTCGATGCCCTGGATGAGATCGAACAGGAGCGTTCGCGCCTCATCCAGTGAGCTTTTTACGGCCGCGCCGATGTTCAAGCTGAACCGCACGTCTCCGGCCACCTTTGTCATGGCGTGCTGGGCCGCCTCCGTCGAGAACTTGCCGAGAGTGAAGACGAAGTCTTCGTCGCCTTGCGCGATCCTGTCCTTCCAGTGCCCATCGAGACCGAGCGCCAGCTCCGCCACGGCCAGGACGGCGTCCTGCCTGAAGCGTCGTGGCAGCGCGGCCGAATGGCCATAGGCGCCGATGCAACGCGCATCGGGAAAGCGGATGTTCCCGCGCACCGCCGGGGCAATGCCGACCGGAATGCCGTCCGATTCCAGGAGAGGTCCTTGCTCGATATGAAGTTCGAGAAAGGTCGTGAC
>JAEYZJ010000357.1 GCA_023430705.1 Pseudomonadota bacterium
CGCATCACCGAGGACCAGGCCTACCGCATCATGATCACCGCCCACACCAAGGGCAGCTGCGTGGTCGCCGTCTTCACCCAGGAGATCGCCGAGAGCAAGGCGAGGCGGGCCACCGAGATGGCCCGCAACGAGGGGTTCCCGCTGCTCTTCACCACCGAGCCCGAAGAATAGCGGCAATCGCAGCAGAAGGCCGCAGCTGAACTGCAACCCGCCAGCACAAATCCCCGCAGCCGTCTATAGTGTCATTCGGCGCAGTCTCTTTTACTTCGTCTGGAGAAGTTGACGCGCTCCGGACCGCCCCCGATCATTTGTATTTCGCGGGAGCACTGGTATGCGCGACACTTCATCCGGACCCCTCGCTGCGGCGGACCTCATTGCTCTCAGCGATCGGGAGTTTCTCGAGCCCGATACACGTCCCTGGGGCAAGGTGAACGAGCACGCCTTTTCCCTCTACTCGCGCGATCCGGTTACGCTGGAAACCGCGGAGCTGGCGGGTGGCTACGTGCTGCGGTCGCCCTCGTCCATCCTGAACGGCCTGCCACTGGTCGAGGAGGAGAGTTCCATCGGCCGCACCTTTGTCCGCAGCCTCGAGGAGCGGCTCGCGGCCCGGCAGCATCGTCCACGCCCGATTTCCGGTGTGCCCGGCGTCGATGGCTATCGCCCCAAGGGTGTCCCGGCGGCCTACCTGCCCCGCGTGCTGCCGATCCTGGGCATGGATTTCGACGGTATCTCGGCCCGCGGCGGCCGCGTACGCCTCTCGACCACGGTCGTCTTCACCGAGGAAGGGAAAGTTCATTCCACCATCTTCGACGGCGAGTCCCGCGACTTCCTCCGTCCGACCTTCTACCCCTACACCGCCGTGTGCAAGCTCGAGGCCTGGCGGCTCGACGGCAGTGGCAACTGGGTCAACTCGGGCAGCTATGCCACCGGCTTCCTCGTCGGCCGCCGCACCCTGATGACTTCGGGGCACTCGTTCGCCAACGACAGCCTGGCGAGCGGAACCTTCGCCATCAAGGTCATCCCGGCCTGCTGGGCCAATGCCTCCGTGTTCGGCGAAGGCATGATCACCTGGGTGAACCGCCGCCGCCGCTGGCACTCCGACTCGGGCAACGACCTGCAGATCTGCCGGCTCTTCGACCCGGTCGGCGACAGCCTCGGATTCTTCGGCGCGCGCGTCTACGACTCCGACTGGGAGGATCAGTCGTACTGGACCATGGCGGGCTTCCCCTACGATCGCAGCAAGTTCGCCATGTCGGTCCAGCACGGCATTCATGTCCGCGACGACGATGACGGGGACGACATCGATCTCGACGGCACCACCTACGACACCACCCAGGTCGAGAACGACGCCGACGAGGCCTCGGGCGCGTCCGGCTCGCCCCTGTTCGCCTGGTGGGGCGAAGGGAACGCCTGCGCCATCGGCGTTCACTCCGGCTACGAGCTGGACTGGACCGCGTTCGGCTCCGAGCGCTGGTCCTGCTCCGCCGGGGGCGATGCGCTTCCGGCCATCATCTCCTGGGCCCGCGCCAACTGGGACTAGTCCTTCAGTCCCCCGTCAGGAACCGCCGCGCGCCAGCGCGCGTTCTTCCTCCTTGCGCGGGAGGACCCAATGAGCGACTTCACGGTCGGGTACTTCGTCGGCAGCCTGGCGAGGCAGTCGATCAACCGCAAGCTCGCGCGGGCCATGGTCCGCCTCGCGCCGCGCGAACTCACCCTCACCGAGATCGGTTTCGGCGACCTGCCGCTATACAGCTACGACTACGACGCCGATTACCCGCCCGCCGCGCGCGCCCTCAAGTCGGCCATCGCCGCATCCGACGCCATCCTGTTCGTCACGCCCGAATACAACCGCTCGATTCCGGGCCCGCTGAAGAATGCCATCGACTGGGCCAGCCGGCCCTGGGGGCAGAACTCCTTCCACCGCAAGCCCTCCGGCATCGTCGGCGCCTCCATCGGCGCCATCGGCACCGCCGTCGCCCAGCAGAACCTCAAGAGCGTCCTCGGCTTCTGCAACTCGCCGCTGATGAACTCGATCGAGGTCTACATCCACTTCACCCCCGGCCTCATCGACGACGACGGGAACGTGTCGAACCAGGGCACCGCGGATTTCCTCCACAACTACATGGTGGAGTTCCACGGCTATATCGAGCGCGTCTACACCGCCATTCCGCGCGTCCAGTAAGGCTCAGGCCTCCGCCTTGGCGTAGCGCTGCTTCGCCCGCTCGCGGGCCCGCGCGATGAACACCTCGCGGTCGCGCTTGGGCGCATCGGTCTCGAGCTCCTTCAGCAGCCGCCGCACCACCTTCTCGACATCGTCGACCGCCGCATGGAAGGCCGTTTCATTGGCCTTGGAAGGGTGCGTGTAGCCCGAGATCTTGCGCACGAACTGCAACGCCGCGTCGCGCATCTCGTTCTTGCTGGCCGGCGGCTCGAAGTTGAACAGCGGCTTGATGTTGCGGCACATGGCGACCTCCCTGGCAAGAGCCCGAACCTCGCATCGAAGCATCGCCCCGGCAAGGCGCAGCAACCCCCCGTTCGCCCCCAATGCGACAACTTCGCGTTATAACCGGACCCACCGGGGGTTCCCTTCCCCCCAAGCTTCGGTTACAGGACGCGCCTAGCCCATAGAATCCGCACGCCCCTGCCCCGCCCAGAGCGGGTCTTTGCGTGCGCGCCAGACAGCAGACGAGCCCCCAGATGCCAAAACGCACCGATATCAAGTCGATCCTCATCATCGGCGCGGGGCCGATCATCATCGGACAGGCCTGCGAATTCGACTACTCCGGGACCCAGGCGTGCAAGGCCCTCAAGGACGAGGGCTACCGCATCATCCTCGTCAACTCCAACCCGGCGACGATCATGACCGATCCCGATCTCGCCGACGCCACCTACGTCGAGCCGATCACCCCCGAGATCGTCGCCAAGATCATCGAGAAGGAGCGGCCCGACGCCCTGCTCCCGACCATGGGCGGCCAGACCGCGCTCAACTGCGCGCTGTCGCTGCGCAAGATGGGCGTGCTCGACAAGTTCAACGTCGAGATGATCGGCGCCGACGCCGACGCCATCGACAAGGCCGAGGACCGCGAGCTCTTCCGCGACGCCATGAAGAAGATCGGCCTCGACACGCCGCGCTCCATGCTCGCCCACAACACCATCGAAGCGCTCCAGGCGCTCGAGGTGATCGGCCTGCCCTGCATCATCCGTCCCAGCTTCACCCTGGGCGGCACCGGCGGCGGCATCGCCTACAACAAGGAAGAATACCTCGCCATCGTCGAGAGCGGCATCGACGCCTCCCCGACCGATGAAGTCCTCATCGAGGAATCCGTGCTCGGCTGGAAAGAGTACGAGATGGAGGTCGTGCGCGACCGCAACGACAACTGCATCATCATCTGCTCGATCGAGAACCTCGATCCGATGGGCGTCCACACCGGCGACTCGATCACCGTCGCGCCGGCGCTGACGCTCACCGACAAGGAATACCAGATCATGCGCGACGCCTCGATCGCGGTGCTCCGCGAGATCGGCGTCGAGACCGGCGGCTCGAACGTGCAGTTCGCCATCAACCCGGCCGACGGCCGCATGATCGTCATCGAGATGAACCCGCGCGTGTCGCGTTCGTCCGCCCTCGCCTCCAAGGCCACCGGCTTCCCGATCGCCAAGGTCGCCGCCCGCCTCGCCGTCGGCTACACGCTCGACGAGCTCGAAAACGACATCACCGGCGGCGCCACCCCGGCCTCGTTCGAGCCGACCATCGACTACGTCGTCACCAAGATCCCGCGCTTCGCCTTCGAGAAGTTCCCGGGCGCCGATCCGCGCCTCACCACCTCGATGAAGTCGGTCGGCGAGGCGATGGCCATCGGCCGCACCTTCCAGGAATCGCTGCAGAAGGCGCTGCG
>JAEYZJ010000359.1 GCA_023430705.1 Pseudomonadota bacterium
CCTCGAAGTTGCCCAGCGGGTTGAGGCCGCGGATCGCCGTGCCGTTCTCCGTGCGGATGACTTCGCGCGGCTCGACGCCGCTTTCCGCAGCGATCGCGTCCGCGAGCGGCTGCGAGTGGGTCACCACCCAGATCTGCGCACGCTCGGCAGCCTTGGCGATGGTCTTCGCCAGCGCCGGCAAGAGGCCCGGGTGGAGGCTCGTCTCTGGTTCATTGAGGGCGATGAGCGGCGGCAGGCGGTAGGAGAGCAGGGCGCCCATCAGGGCGAGGAACTGCAGTGTGCCGTCGGATAGCTCGTGCGCCCAGAACGTGCGCTTTGGCGTCTCGGGGAAAACGAGGCCGAAGGTCGCGAATTCTTCGGGGTAGGGGACGACGAGCTTTGCCCCGGGAAAGGCTAGGTCGACGGCGGCATCGAGGTCGTATGTGTCCTGCCTGATGTGACGGAGGGTGGAGAAAACGGCCGCCAGGTTTGTCCCGTCGGAGGCGAGCAGGGGCGAGGTGATGGCGCGGCAAGGTCGGCGCAGACCCGAGTCAGCATCGGTCCGGAAGCCATGGAAGAAGCGCCAGTTGGCGAGTTCCTGTCGGAGCGTCGAAATCTCGGGATAGCCTGCGCCTACCGTGGCGAGGGCAGTCTCGCTGGCGAGTGCCTGTTCGTCGACAACCTGCCGCTCCCCGGCAGGCCCGCGGGCCCAGACAGCGGCGTTGGTGCGCTCGAACAACCGTATGTCGCGCTTACCGGTGCGCAGGTCTGCATACTCGTGCTTGACCTGGGCCTCGCCGCTGAAAGCCGCGCTCGTGGGCGTAGGGAACCCCACTTCAATGCCATAAGTCGGCAGGAAGTCGTCGATCTCGAGCCGGGCCTCGAGTTGCAGGCGGCTCCCTCCCTCGTGGGACCGATAGCCATCCGAACGGTACATGGGGTCGAAGCCACCGCGGGCGCCATGGTTCCTGCCGCCAGCCCAGAAGATGGAGGCTAGACCGCCCTCACGGGCGATCTCGTCGGCGAGCGTGCCGCGGGCCGCGGCATGGAGCAACTCGATGGAACGATAGAGGTTGGTCTTGCCCACCCCGTTGCCGCCGATCAGGACCGTCAGGCGGCGTAGCGGCAGACGCAGCTTGCGGACGGATCGATAGCCCTTGATGTCGATATCCGTCAGCACCGGCGGTCCCTCCGGGGCGGTCCGCTCCGCCCGGGTGGAAAGATAGTAGAGAGGGCGTGGCCTCCGCTACGGCCACTTCACCTCGGGCGGCATGGACGACAGTATGGACGTGACATTGCCGCCGGTCTTGAGGCCGAATGTGGTGCCGCGGTCGTAGAGGAGGTTGAACTCGACATAGCGGCCGCGGCGCACCAGCTGTTCGTCGCGATCCGCGGCGGTCCAGGGTGTTTCGAAGTTGCGGCGCACAAGCCGCGGGTAGACGTCGAGGAAGGCCAGGCCGACATCCTGGGTGAAGGCGAAGTCGGCATCCCAATCGCCGGAATTGTGGTTGTCGTAGAAGATTCCGCCGATGCCACGCGGCTCGTTACGGTGGGGCAGGAAGAAGTAGTCGTCGCACCACTTCTTGTAGCGCGCGTAGTCGACGCCATGCGCCTCGCAGGCGGCGCGGTAGGCGGCGTGGAAATCGACCGAGTCGGGGTCATCCTGCGTTCGGCGCCGGTCGAGAACAGGGGTCAGGTCGCCGCCGCCGCCGAACCACCACTTGCCGGTCACGATCATGCGCGTGTTCATGTGCGCGGCCGGAACATTGGGGTTCCACGGATGGATGATGACCGAGACGCCGGCGCTCCAGAACTCGGCGCCCGCCTCGGTATGCGGCATCTGACGTGCGAACTCCTCCGAGAAGCGGCCGTGGACGGTCGAGATATGGACGCCCGCCTTTTCGAAGACGCGGCCATGCAACATGCCCATTTCGCCGCCGCCTCCTGCCTCCCGATGCCATGGAGTGATCTCGAACCGGCCGATGGGTCGGTCGGCATTTGGGCCGGTCACGTCGGCTTCGATTGACTCAAGCGCGGTGCAAAGCTGGTCACGGAAGGTCCGGAACCAAGTGGCGGCACGCTGCTGCTTTGATTCAATGTCGGTGGGCAAGGTCATGAGAGTTCAACGAAAGCGTTGGTTTGACGGAGGGCTTCACCTAGCACGAGGCTGCCGGCCACGGCCACGTTCAGCGAGCGCATCTGTTGCCGCATGGGGATGCGGATGCGCAATTCGGCGTCGGCCGCGACGGTATCGGGCACTCCGGCGCTCTCACGGCCCAGGACCAGCACGTCACCCGGCCGGAAGGTGGTCTCGTAGGCGGACGTGCTCGACTTGGTCGTCAGCAGCACCATGCGGCGCCCGGACTCGCGGCGCCAGGTATCGAAATGGGCGTAGCTGTCGTGCTCGGTGAAGTCGGAGTGATCGAGATAGTCGAGCGCGCCTCGCTTCAGTGTGCGGGCCGAGAACGCGAAGCCGGTCGGATGGATGATGTGCAGGCGTACCCCCAGGCAGGCGCCGAGGCGGAGCAGGGTGCCCGTATTCTGCGCGATGTCGGGCTGATAGAGCGCGAGTTCGATCGTCATAATTGTTGAGTGGTCTCGTTGACTTTGCGGCGGCTGCTATAGTGTCGCATAGGGGGAGGCTGAGGGGTCCTGCGGCTGGACAAGGCCCATTCATAGTGTCAAAAGAACGCCCAAATCACGCGCCTTTGAAGGGCGGGGTTGGCTATGGCATGCCATGCGGCCTGCCCACGGCACCAGGCGCTTGATCAGGGCACAACAGACGGAAGCTTACCTTGGCGACGCAATCCAATCTGGCACATCAGGACGCCCCTCAACCGGGGCGGCGCGATTTCCTCTATATTGCGGCCGGCGCCGTGGGCGCGGTGGGTGTAGCAGGGGCCGCCTGGCCGCTCATCAACCAGCTTAATCCGGACGCTTCCGTGCTCGCCCTGGCGAGCATCGAGTTTGACCTGTCGGGCATCGAGGAGGGGCAGTCCGTCACCATCAAGTGGCGCGGACTGCCGGTTTTCGTGCGTCATCGTACCCCCCGGGAGATCGAAGAGGCCAAGGCAGTTCCGCTGTCCGATCTCAAGGATCCCGAAACGGACGCGCAGCGCACCAAGGAAGGGCACGAGCAGTGGCTGATCATGATCGCCAACTGCACGCACCTGGGTTGCATCCCGGTGGGCGAGTCGGGCGAGTACGACGGCTGGTTCTGCCCGTGCCACGGTTCGGTCTACGACACGGCTGGCCGTATCCGTAAGGGTCCGGCGCCCACGAACCTCGTGGTGCCGCCGTACCAGTTCCTGTCAGACACTCTCGTGCAGATCGGTTAAGGGGAGCGTCCAGAATGGCTCACGAATCCAGCTACGTCCCCGGTACCGCAGTCGAGAAATGGCTCGATGACCGCCTGCCGATCATCCGGTGGTCCAAAGAGCACCTGATGGACTACCCGACGCCGAAGAACCTCAACTACTGGTGGACCTTCGGCGCTATCCTCGCTTTCATGCTGGTGGTGATGATTGTTACCGGCATAGTGCTTGCAATGCACTACACCCCGCATGTCGACCTTGCGTTCAACTCGGTGGAGCATATCCGCCGTGACGTAAACGGCGGCCGCATCATCCAGGCCGTGCACGCGAACGGCGCGTCGATGTTCTTCTTCGCCGTCTATATCCACATGTTCAGGAACCTCTATTTCGGTTCGTACAAGTCGCCGCGCGAGGTGATCTGGATCCTCGGCGTGCTGCTGTTCGTGCTGATGGTGACGACGGCGTTCATGGGCTACGTGTTGCCCTGGGGGCAGATGAGCTTCTGGGCGGCCACTGTGATCACGAACATCGTGGCGGCAGTGCCGGTCATCGGCGACCCGATCCTGCAGCTGCTGCGCGGCGGCTTCGCGGTCGACAACGCCACCCTCAACCGCTTCTTCTCGCTGCACTACCTGCTGCCGTTCGTGATTGCGGCCGTGGTGGCCCTGCATATCTGGGCGCTGCATGTGCCGGGCAACAACAACCCGATCGGCGTGGAGGTGAAGAACAACCGCGAGACCGTGCCCTTCCATCCGTACTACACGATGAAGGACCTGTTCGCGATCGTGGTGTTCTGCATCCCGTTTGCCTGGTTCGTGTTCTTCGCGCCGGACATCCTCGGGCACCCCGATAACTACATCATGGCCAACAGCCAGGTGACGCCGGCCCACATCGTTCCCGAATGGTATTTCCTGCCCTTCTACGCGATCCTGCGCGCCATCGACTTCAACATCTTCTTCATCGACTCGAGGCTCGGCGGCGTCATCTTCTTCGCGGCTGCCCTGCTGGTGCTGTTCTTCGTGCCGTGGCTCGATACGTCGAAGGTGCGTTCGGGCACGTTCCGTCCGATGTTCAAGTGGTTCTACTGGCTGTTCGTGGTCAACTTCGTGGCCCTTGCCTGGCTCGGTTCGGCTCCGGCCGAGGGCGTGTATGTCCTCGTCGCCAAGATCTGCACGGCCTACTATTTCCTCTACTTCCTCATCGTGCTGCCGCTGCTCGGCCGCTTCGAGACGCCCCGGCCGCTGCCGGAGTCGATCACGGAGTCCGTGCTCGCCAAGCACAAGTCCACGGTGGCTCAGCCCGCCGCGGCATCGACGACGCACTGAGACCTCGGGGCACAACGCCAATGATCAAGACCAAAAGCATTATCGGCGCCCTGCTGGTGAGCGTCCTCTTCGCTGCGGCTCCGGCCGTGGCGCAGGATCACTCCACGCCCGTGATCAAGAAGGAGCCGTGGAGCTTCGCCGGGCCGTTCGGCACCTATGACCGCAACCAGTTGCAGCGTGGCTTCCAGGTATTCCAGGAAGTCTGCTCCAGCTGCCACTCGGCAGACCTGCTCGCCTTCCGCAACCTGGGCGAGCCCGGCGGCCCGCAGTTCAGCGAGGGCCAGGTGAAGGCGCTTGCCGCCTCCTACGAGATCCCGGATCCGTCGGTCGAGGGCGGGGTCCGTCCGGGCGTTCCGGCCGACCGCTGGCCGGCCCCGTTTGCCAACGAACAGGAAGCCCGCGACGCCAACGGCGGCTCGGTACCGCCCGACATGTCGGTGCTGGCCAAGGCCCGCGGAACAACGCAGCCGTTCCCGTGGTGGATCCTCAACTACGTGACGCCCTATGCCGAGGGCGGGCCGGACTATATCCACGCGCTCTTGACCGGCTACCATGACGCTCCGGAAGGCTTCGATCTGCCGGAAGGCAAGTACTACAACGAGTACTTCCCGGGTCACGCTATCGGCATGGCTCCGCCGCTTGCGGATGGCAGCGTGCAGTACGAAGAAGGCGAGAACGGCAGCGTGCCGATGACCGTCGACCAGTACTCGCGCGACGTGTCGGCCTTCATGATGTGGATGGCCGAGCCGCACCTCGTGGCGCGCAAGGAAGCCGGAATGCAGGTCATCGCCTTCCTGCTGCTGTTTGCCGGCCTCATGTACATGGTCAAGCGCAAGCTGTGGTCGCGCGTCGAACACTGACGGCCGCGAGATCCGAAAGTTGGCAGAGGGCCCGCCGGGCCCTTTGCCGTTTCTTCCCCAGCGGCGCTTGCGATGCCGGGCGAGTTGCCTGATATTGGGCATTACCTGAAGACGGAGGCCTTATATGTCGATCATTCGCAGCGCCATGACCGCCGCCGCCTTGGCTCGCACCGTGATTGCGCACCCCGCGGTCAAGGCCGGTATAGCGGCGGCGCCCCTGTTGCTGACGCCCCAGGTGAAGGCGGCGGCCCGCGACGTGACGCTGACCGGCGCCTACAAGGCAGGCCGCCTGGCGCGCAAGATCGTCGACAGCGCAAAGCGCTGAGCCGCGGCGACCTTGCATCCTAGAACCTAGCAGACACTCCCTGCCAAGAGCCGCCGCACCGATGCTCGACCTCAAATCGCTTGTCCGCACCATCCCCGACTATCCCAAGAAGGGGATACTGTTTCGCGACATCACCACGCTGATCGAGGATCCGGAAGGCTTCCGTGAGAGCATCGACCGGCTGGCGAATCTGCATCGCGACCTGGGCATCACCCACGTTGCCGGCATCGAGGCGCGTGGGTTTATCTTCGGGGCAGGGGTTGCGATCGCGCTTGGCGTCGGCTTCATCCCGGTCCGCAAGAAAGGCAAGCTCCCCGGCGAGACGATGGGCCAGAACTACGCCCTCGAGTACGGCGTCGACACGATCGAGATCCACGCCGACGTGCTGGGTGCACAGGACAGGGTCCTGCTGGTGGACGACCTGATCGCCACAGGCGGCACTGCGCTGGCGGCGGTCTCGTTGCTACGCCGGACCGGCGCCGACGTGAGCCATTCGGCCTTCGTGATCGACCTCATGGACCTCGGCGGCGCCACGAAGCTCCGCGCGGCCGGGGTGCAGGTCGAGGCGCTGATCTCCTTCGAGGGCCACTGACGGGTGTCTGCCCGGAGGTACGAACCGCAACATAACCCACCCCGCTCGTTGCTGAACGTTGCTCATGGCGATCTTGCAAGGTCCTGTCACAAAACCGCTATCCCGCTACGCTTGCCATCCGGCCTTCTGGTGGGAATGGTGCGGCCATGACTGCACCCCCTCACGTACTCGTCGTCGATGACGACCAGGAAATCCGGCGGCTGCTCGGCCGCTATCTTGCGGAACAAGGCTTCCGCGTTTCGCTGGCCGGCTCCAAGCGGGAGTTCCTGGACCGGCTGGCGTCGGAAAAGGTAGACGTCGCCGTGCTTGACGTGCTGCTGCCCGACGGGTCTGGACTGGACCTCTGCCGCCACGTCCGCCAGCGCGCGCCCCAGGTGGCGGTGATCATGGTGACCGCGCTCAAGGAAGAGGTCGACCGCATCATCGGCCTCGAGATCGGCGCCGACGACTATATCGGCAAGCCCTTCAATCCTCGCGAACTCGTGGCACGGCTACGCGCGGTGTTGCGACGGGCGGGGGCAGTTGCCCCGTCAGCGGTACATGGCGCCGTGTACCGCGTCGCGGGTTTCCGCATCGATGCATCGGCCCGATCGGTGAAGGCGCCTGATGGCGGCGACATCGAACTGACCGGCGCCGAGTTCCAACTGCTCAAGGTCTTCCTGGATCGCCCGGGTCGCGTGCTTTCTCGCGAGCAGTTGCTTAGCCACACGCAGGGGCGCGAGGCGAACCCCCTCGATCGCTCCATTGACGTGCTGATGAGCCGCATCCGCCGCAAGATGGGCGCTGCCACGACCGAAGTCCTGTTCAAGACGGTCCGCAACGGCGGTTACCAGCTTTCTGCCAAGGTAGAGACGGAGCCCGGTTGATGCGCAGCCTGTGGCTGAAGCTGGCGATGATTCTCGTCGGGGCGGTGTTCGCCGTCATGCTGGTAGCCACAGGCATTACGTACCTGGTCATCAGCATGGGCGATGTTGAGCGCATCGGCAGTTTCATGGCCCGGCACATCGAGATGAGCTCGGAACTGGCGCCCGAGGGACTGGCCGGGGACGCCACCGCTGGACGGTCCTACGAGCCGGAGCAGATCGCCGATCAGCTGCCCCCGGGGCAGGAGCTTCCCGAACTCACTTCCGCGCTGAGGGAGGCGCTGCAGGAGGAAGGCGAGACGCGAAACGTGCATGTCATCGATACGGTGCAGGGCGAGCTTGTGGCGGCGTTGGCGCTCGAGGACGGCAGGCAGTTGCTCTTCGCATTTCCCGAGCCTCCCGGCCCGCCGCAGGAGCTTTGGCTGGGTCTCGTCGCCTGGCTGACGCTGGTCGCCGTCGGCGTAACCGGGGTGGCCATCGGGCTTGCGCGGCGCGTGGCACAGCCCTTTGCGATGATCGAGCAGGCCGTCGCCTCCGTCGGGCCCGACGGGGTGCTGCCCAAAGTGCCCGAGAGGGGCGGTGCGGAGGCGCGTCGGTTCGCGGTTTCCCTCAACACGCTGTCCGACCGGCTCAAGGCTGCCATGGAGAGCCGCATGCGCGTCGTCGCGGCGGCAGGGCACGACCTCAGGACACCGATGACGCGTATGCGGTTGCGGGCGGAGTTCCTGCCCGATGATGAACGGGAGGCCTGGCTCGAGGACCTTGATGAACTCGGCGCCATCGCCGACAGCGCCATCCGACTGGTGCGCGAGGAGGGTGCAGGCGACGACCGGCGGCCCGTGCAGCTTGCCGACGCGGTGCGCGACGTGGTCGATGGCCTGCGTGGGGCCGGTCTTTTGGTGGAGGCGGGAGAACTTGCGCGGGCCACGGTGCTTGCCGGTCCGCTGGCATTGCGCCGTGCGCTGCGGAACCTTCTGACGAATGCCGCGACCCATGGCGGTGGCGGGACGGTGCGTCTCGAAGCCGACAGTGAGGTGCGACTGGTCATCGAGGACAGCGGTCCGGGCATTCCCGACGACCAGATCGGGCTGGTGTTTGAACCCTTCTTCCGCGCCGAGCCAGGGCGGGCGCATCCGATCAGGGGAGCCGGCCTGGGGCTGGCCATCGCGCGCGAGATCATTGAGCGGTTCGGCGGCAGCATCGAACTGAGCAACCGCCCCGAGGGGGGCTTGCGGCAGGTGGTTCGGCTACGACTGGCGGAGTCGGCCGCTTAGCCAGCGGTCCGCTCAGCTCCGGGGATGGCAGGTGAGGACGTTCTTTTCGGGCGTATAGAGTTCCAGCACATCCTTCCCGTCGGCATCGAAGGCAAGAATGGCCGAGGTGATGCCTGCGCCCGCGATCAGGTTCCCATCAAGGAAGGTGACGCCGTTCGAGGCCATCTCGACCGTCCCGGTGCCGGACGCGGAGCTGCCGTAGTTCGCCGAGGCGTACCCGTAGGAGCCGGCGTAGATCGTCAGCAGCCCGGCACGGGTTCCGTCAATATTGGCGCGGCAGCCCCAGTTGCCCTCGACCCCGACGCCGGTCATTGACTGCGCGACAGCGGGGTTGACGAGGGCCGCGAGTGCAGCGAGGGCGATGGCGAGGCGCATGGGCGATTCAGCTCCGTTGAGCGAGCAACTTCCCCAATCCGGAGGCCTTGGTCAACGCCCCCGAGGATGGCCAGACGAAGCGGCATTTTTTAGTCGCGGAGCTTGGAAATCCGACGGGTGCGGCATGACAGACGTGCGCCGTGCTGGTGATCGCGTCGATGCTGTTGAACAGCAGTCCCCAAATGGCAACGGAGTTCGAGGCGCGCTTGTAGGTCAATCGAGGACGGAAGTCATCCGCGCCAGGCGAAGACCGTAGCGGGGACAGTGCCGCCGCCGAACTCCGGCACATTGTCGTAGACCGCGATGGGCTCGAGGCGGGCAAGCGGCAGATGCTTGCGGCCCGGATCGCCGACGAACACGGGGGTGCCGGCGGCAAGGAAGCGGTCGAGCTGCAGGATCGTCCGGCGGGCGGTCCGCGCGTCGTAGAATACGTCGCCGGCGAGAACGAGGTCCGGACGGGGCAGGGGGTCCAGCCCTGCCACCAGTTCCACCTCAACGCCGTTCGCCGCAGCGTTCAGCGCGGTGGCGGCGACGGCATAGCGGTCCAGGTCAGTGGCGTAGACCCGGACCGCCCCAGCGCGGGCGGCGGCAATTGCGACGATGCCGCAGCCCGAGCCAAGGTCAAGCACCGCGCGGCCGGCAACAAGGCCGGGTTTCGCGGCGAGGTGGCGGGCGAGCACCGCGCCGCCGGACCAGACATAGGCCCAGTAGGGTGCGGCGCGTGTTTCGTCCTCCAGACGGCGAAGCCCGCTGGCAGGATGCGGAGCATACATGCGAAGCCCGCTGAGCCCGCGGGCCGCCTCAAGCCGCAGATTGCGACGGATGAAGTCCGCCGGATCGGCGGATGAGGGGCCGGCGCTCAGGCGAGGCCCCAGATGGCCGCGACGCTGAACAAGCCGCAGAACACGAGGTAGCTGGCGAGGCCGAAACCGATCAACCAGACCGGCATCCTGTGGCGAGCATCGGAAGCGATGACACCGACCCAACCGAGCAGGCCGATGCCGCCGAGGATGAGGAAGAAGAGGACACCGAACCAGCCCATCATGTCATACACGTAGCTGACGACCAAGGGCGAGATCGCGGCCGCGATGGCGGTGAGGCCGAGCCACCGGGCTCGGGCCTCGCGGCGGCGGACGGCGAGGATTGCGCCGACGACGAGCAGCAGCATGCCGGCCACTGGCAGGATCGTCTGCACGGTGACCTGACCCGCGAGCAGGGCCGCCGGGGCACCAAAATAGGCGGACGTCATCGTCCACCATGTCGCGATCATATTCTGGATCATGGCAATAGCCCCCCAAGCGCCGTGCCGCGGGAGCTATAGGTTGCGTCGCGCGGTACGGCAAGCCTTCAGGCGCGAAGAAGATTGCCGACGAGCAGGGGGCACCACTGCGGTGGTTTCGATGCCGGCATCCCGGATCAGGTGTTGAACTTGAACAGCATCACGTCGCCGTCCCTGACGACGTACTCCTTGCCTTCGTCGCGGGCCTTGCCAGCTTCCTTGGCCCCGACTTCACCGCCAAGGGCGACGTAGTCGTCGAAGGCAATCGTCTGGGCCCGGATGAAGCCGCGCTCGAAGTCGGTATGGATCACGCCGGCCGCCTGCGGGGCGCGATCGCCCTTGTGGATCGTCCAGGCGCGAGCCTCCTTCGGTCCGGCGGTAAAATATGTCTGCAAACCAAGCAGTTGGTAGGCTTCTCGGATAAGCCGATTCAAGCCCGGCTCATGCAGCCCGAGCGACTCGAGATACTCGGCCTGCTCCTCGTCGGGCAACTGAGCCAGCTGGCTCTCGATCTCGGCCGAAATGACGATCACGGCCGCGTTGTGCTGGCGGGCATATTCTTCGACGCGGCGGCTCATCTCGTTGCCGGTGGCGGCCGAGCCCTCGTCTACGTTGCAGACATAGAGCGCGGGCTTGGCCGTGAGCAGCTGGAGCTCGCGGAACGCCTTCTCCTCTTCGGCGCTGCGCTCGACGAGCCGCGCGGACTTACCCTCGCTGAGCAGGGCGAGCGAGCGGTCGATCAGGTCGAGCGTCTGCTTGGCCTCTTTGTCGCCCTGCTTGGCCTTTTTCTCCACTCCGGACCGGCGTTTCTCGAGGCTCTCGAGGTCGGCCAGCATCAGCTCAGTCTCGACCACCTCGGCATCGGCGATCGGGTCCACCTGGTTGGCGACGTGGATGATGTTTCCGTCCTCGAAGCAGCGCAGGACATAGGCGATGGCGTCGCATTCGCGGATGTTGGCGAGAAACTGGTTGCCGAGGCCCTCGCCCTTGCTGGCGCCCTTCACGAGGCCGGCAATGTCGACGAAGCTCATGCGGGCCGGGATGATCTGCTGGCTTCCGGCAACGGCGGCGAGCTTTTCAAGTCGCGCGTCAGGCACGGCCACTTCACCGGTGTTCGGCTCAATGGTGCAGAAGGGGAAGTTCGCAGCCTGGGCGTTCGCGGTGCGGGTCAGCGCGTTGAAAAGCGTCGACTTGCCCACGTTGGGCAGGCCGACGATGCCCATCTTGAAACCCATCGGGAAGATTCTCCTGGTGGCGATCGCAGCCGCCGCCGGGAGGGGGCGCAGGTCGCGAGGCTCAGATAGAAGCCGAGGGGCGTCAGGTCAAGCGCTGCGCAGGCCTCCCCCCTGGCCTCGCTAAAGATGAAAGTGGCCGGCGGATTCCGGTTGGTAGATCACCCGCTCGATCAAGATACGCCGGGTCCGATCGGAAACCGTCCAGTCGATGGCGTCGCCCGCACGATAGCCCAGGATCGCGGCGCCGACATCTGAGAGTACCGACAATTTCCCGGCGCCCTCGTCGGCATCCTGCGGATAGACTAGCGACACTTCCTTTTCTTCGTCGTCGAGCTGCAGAACGACCCTGGAATTCATCGTCACGACGTCTCGCGCGACGCGCTGGGGATCGACGACAATGGCCCTTTCGATCTCATGCTCGAGTTCGACGACTGTCGGTCCGTGCTCGGACTCGATCAGGTCCTGCAGTCGCGCCTTGTCCATCTCGGTGATGTAGATCTCGCCAGAGGGGGCCATTGCGCCGTCACGCAGGAGTTGTAGGTACCGGCCGGAGGTCATGGACAGAGTCTTGAGCACTGCCGTTTCGCGCTTCAGAGTAAATCCGCAGCGCTCGAACGCCTTTAGCGAGCGGGTGTTGTCCGGATCGATCTTCGCGATGACATTGTCTGCCCGCATGTCGAGAAAGGCGAGTTTCATGCCTTCGCGAATGGTGCTCGCGCCGAGCTTGCGTCCCCAGTTGTCATGGTCTCCAATCACCAGGACGATCTCACAGTCACGGTCCGTCTTGACCAGGCGGACGAAGCCGACGGGCGCGTCATGTCGATCGTAGACCATGAAGAAGCGTCCGCCCTGGTTAAACAGGTGGGTCAGGATCGGCATCTGCGTTCGGTCAACGGCCTCGGCGATAAAGCGGGACACGCTACTTGAATCGCTCAGGTAACGAGTGACGCGCTCGTCTTCCAACCAGTCCATCAGGATCAGTGCGTGCGTCCGAGTGATCTCAGGACGCAACGATACAAAAGGCTTGTTCATCTTCGCCACCTTGGTCGCAAGAATGAAAGCCTGTCACGGTGAGAGCCGTGCTGGTTCTTTCGAGTTAGTGCTAAAATTTGGGGAGCACATAACAAAATACAACCGCCAATGCCAGCGGGCCTCCAACTGCTAGCAGAGGGAGCGCGGCAGCATGCTCACGTCGCGGCGGCGGTCCGCAGTCGGGGCAAAGCGGCAAGCGCGACGACGAAACCCGCCAGTGCGAGCACGGCGATGCCGACGGTGAGGCTGGTGGCCTCGGCGATGAAGCCGATCAGGGGCGGGCCGACGAGGAAGCCGGCGGTCAGCATGGTGGCGACGGCGCCGATGGCGACGCTGGGCGCGAGCCCGGGTGTCTGTGCCGCCGCCGACATCAGGATCGGCACCACGTTGGCCGAGCCGAGTCCCGCGAGCGCGAAGCAGGCGGCGGCGATCCACGGGTTGGGCGCGGCAATGGCAAGCAGGATGCCCAGGGCCACCAGCGAGCCGCCAAGGCAGACCGTGGGCCACCGCCCGAGGCGTGTCACCACCTCGTTGCCGAAGGTCCGGCCGATGGCCATGGCACCGGTGAACAACGCGAAGCCAATCGCGGCCAGTCCCGGTTCGGCTGCCTTTTGCGTGGCGAGGAAGAGCGCGCTCCAGTCCACCATGCCACCCTCGATTATGAACATCAGGAAGGCGAGCGCGCCGAGGCCGAACACGGCCCGACTGGGTACGACGAAGACAGGGCCACGCGCTTGCGGCGGATCGGCGATGGCCCAGCGCATTACGAGTATGGCTACGACTAACTGGCCGGCAGCCATAGCGAGGGCGGCCTCGCCGTGAGTCCAGCCGATGCTGAGCAGGACGCCGGAGAGGGCGGAACCGCCGAGCATGCCGTAGCTGGCGCCGGCGTGGAAGCTCGACATCGTGGGTCTGCCGCGCCGGACTTCGATCTCGTTTGCCTGGGTATTCATCGCAACGTTGAGACCACCGATCACAGCACCGACGAAGGGCTGGACGAGGAAGAAAAGCACGATCGAGGGAGCGAACACAGCCAGCGGCAGGGCAATGATGGTGAGTACGGCCAGGATCATGAGCGGCCGGCGCGAGCCGACCCGTGCGATCAGGGCTCCGAGCAGGGGTTGCGCGATGATGGTCCCGGCTGCCGCGCCCAGCAGGGCCAGCCCGAGCATGGCCGGACCGAGCGCCAGTCGCGTTTGCACTATCGGGATGTGCGCCGCCCATGTGCCGATGGCGACGCCGAAGACAAGAAAGATGGCCGTGATGGCAATGCGGCCGCGCCGCAATCCCGCAAGGTCTACCGTGCTGGTGGTCGAAGTTTCGTGTGACACCTGCAGCCCTCGTTGCAAGTCATCGAAACGTCTATGTGGAATTGTTACTCCCAAGCCCCGGACAATACAATCCTGCGGCTGTCAATGGCCGTCCTTGCCGAAGAGTTTCTTGAGCATGTCGGCCATCGGGCCGGTTTGGGGGACCTTGGCCTGTGGCGCGGTGGGGCGGGCGGCGCGGATATGGCTCTGGCCCGGCGCAACCTTCTTGCGGGTGGGGTCGGTCGTCTCCGGGCGCTGGACTCGCTCTGCGCCGTCGCCCTGTACGGCTATGGCGAGCTTGTTCATCAGACCGTTGTCGTCGCCGCGCACGATCAGCCCGGCATTATCGGCGATGGCGTCGAGCAGCGGCGTCAGCCAGGATTGCATCTCTGCCTTGGAGAAATCGCCGAGGACGTGCGGCATCACCAGGTCCTTGTGGCCGGGATGGCCGACGCCGAGCCGAATGCGGCGATAGTCCTTGCCGATCTGCGGATCGATGGATCGGATGCCATTGTGGCCGCCATTGCCGCCGCCGATCTTGACGCGGGTCTTGCCGGGAGCGAGGTCGATCTCGTCGTAGAGGACGGACACATCCGCCGGGCCCAGCTTGTAGAAGGTCGTGACCTTCTGCACGCTGTCGCCGGATGAGTTCATGTAGGTCTGCGGCTTGAGCAGCAGCACCCTCTCACCGTCGATGGTACCTTCGGAGATCAGCCCCTGGAACTTCTCGCGGAACGCGGGGAAGTTGTGCCGGCGCGCGATGGCGTCGACGGCGAGGAAGCCGATGTTGTGACGGTTGTTGCGGTACTTGTCCCCGGGATTGCCGAGGCCGACGATGAGGTGCATCGGCTAACTTCCAGGCAGCAGGGGGCAGGAAGGGCGGGCCGGAGCCCGCCCCGGAGTTGTTACTCGCTGGCTTCGCCGGCTTCGGCTCCGGCAGCGCCGGCTTCGGCTTCCTCGGCGCGCAGGCCCGACGGAGCAACGATGGTGGCGATCGTGAGATCGTCTTCGTGGCTGTGGTCGACAGCGCCCTGCGGCAGCTTGATCGAGGAGATGTGGACGCTGTCACCAACGTCGAGACCGGTAAGGTCGACAACCACTTCCTCGGGGATGTGGTCGGCGTCGACGGTCAGGTCGAGCGTGTGGTGGACGATGTTCAGCACACCGCCGCGCTTGATGCCGGGCGACGCGTCCTCGTTGGTGAACTTCACGTGCACCTGGACATTGAGCTTGGTGCCCTTGCCGACGCGCAGGAAGTCGACGTGCAGCGCCTTGTCCTTGACGGGATCGAGCTGGTAGTCGCGCGGAATGACGCGGTGCTTTTCGCCATCCACGTCGACGGTGATGATGTGCGAAAGGAAGCCACCGGCGTAGATGGACTTCATCGCCTCGTTGTACGAGATCGAGATCGGCAGGGGAGCCTTCTTGTCACCATAGATGACGGCGGGAATGAGCCCCTCACGACGCAGTGCACGAGCGGCCCCCTTGCCCACCCCGCTCCGCGCCTGAGCCTTGAGCTCCTTAGCAGCAGTAGCCATTGAATGTTCCATTCATGGGTTGGTGTGAACTTCGAGAAGTCAAAGCTCACGCACCCGTCCTCCAGGGGTGACGGGTGCTTCATGGCCGGTGGCTATAGTG
>JAEYZJ010000013.1 GCA_023430705.1 Pseudomonadota bacterium
AGGTCTCCCCGATCAGACCGCCCGTCGCCCGCGATTGCAGCGTCGAGGTGCCGACGGTCGTTGCCGAATACTGGTGAAAGAGCACGGAGAACCCGTCGATCCGCTTCTGAAACAAGGGCTCAAGCGCCTCCGGGGTGACGTCGCGACCCGTGAAGCCAGTGCCACCCGTCGTGATGATGACGTCAACGGCGGGGTTCACAACCCACTCCAGAACCCTGGCACGGATCTGGTGGATGTCGTCGCGCGCCACAGCTCGCTGCAAGCAACTGTGACCGTCTGCTTCCATCAGAGACTTCAGCAGGGCGCCCCCCGTGTCGGTCTCGAGCGTGCGCGTGTCGGACACGGCGAGCACCGCGATCGACAGCGGCGTGAAGGGCCTGGCGAGGTCGAGTTCGGACTTGAACATGCGGCTGCTACTCCGGCCTGGGCTTGTCCGACAGATCGGATTCGCCCGGAGCATCGGGCTTGGGATGATCCGGCGCAAGCACGACCGGCTCGACCGGATCTGGCACGATCAGCTCGGTCTCGCCTGGGGGAGCGGGAGCGGGCCTGGGCGGCGGCACGAGGTCCTCCTGCGAAGCATCGATGCGGGGATCGAGATCGACGGTGCCCGGCGAGATCGGCTTTTCGGCGTTCATGGCACGGAAGCGCACACGCCCGTGCGAATCACGAACCGGCCGGACCTTCATGCGCAGGAATGCGGTGACGGCAAGCGCGCCATGGAAGGTGGCGGTAACGATGAACAGTCCTACCGGCGCGATGGCGTTCATCACCCAACTGGCGACGATCGGTCCAATGGCGAGGCCAATACCAAGGATCAGCAGCATGCCGCCGGCCACGCGCCCGAACTCACCCTCCTTGGCAAAGTCGTTCGCATGCGCGACGGCGATGGCGTAGAGCGGATAGGCGCCAAGCCCGTAAAAGCCGAACAGGATGAACATCGCGATCCCGCTGGCGGGATTGATCAGCACCGTCAGCAGTCCGATGATCGCGGCAAAGCCGCTGAGGGCCACGATGACGAGGCGGCGGTCGATACGGTCGCTGATGCGGCCGAACGGCGTTTGGGCGATGGCGCCGACTATGGCCGTGACCGAGAACAGGTAGGCGATGGTCGAAGGGTCGAGCTGCTGGGCGTAGCCATAGACCGGCGCCAACGTGCCGAAGGTGCCGTTGGCCATGCCGCAGGCGAACGCGGCGATCACCGCGAGCGGCGAGGTCTTGTAGAGCAGCACGACGTCGAGGCGGGCCGACGCGATGGGTCGCGGTTGCGGCGTCGAGGTCAGCGCGGTGGGCAGCAGTGCGCATATGAAGGCTATGGCACCGACGACGAACGGGATGTAACCGAAGGTCCCGGTGACGGACATGGCCAACTGCCCGACCGTGGACGCAGCCATGTTGATGGTCGAATAGACCGAAAAGATCGTACCGCGGCTCTTGTTGTCCGCGACCTCGTTGAGCCAGCTCTCGACGATCATCGCGGCGCCGGCGAAGCAGTAGCCCGAGGCAGCGCGCAGCACGATCCAGCCTATGTCCTGAATCCACAGCAGGTTCAGCAGAATCGTGACGGTGCCGATGGCCGCCATGATCGAATAGGCGCGGATGTGGCCGACCCGCTTTACGAGCATGGGAACCGTGATCGAACCGGCCACGAATCCGACGGACCAACCCGTGCCGATCAGGCCCAGCGCGGTGAGTGAAAAGCCTTCCTCGGCGCCTCGCACCGACAGCAGCAGGCCCTGCAGGCCACCGCCGAACATGAGCAGGGCGGACCCGATGAACAGGGCATAGATCTTGAAGGCTGACGACATGGCGCTTTCTGCGTTCTTGAGCCCGACGCGCTTGCCCGTCGAGTCGGACCAAATTCGGGCAGCACAATCAAGGCCCAGGAATAATCTTGGGTGGATAGTCTTAAGCAGGGGTCAAGAGATGCGCATGACTGGGCGCGGAACCGCACGTCGCCTTCGGTCGGGGTGGATGTTCCGGCTCTGCCGGCGCTAGGCCTCGGCGATCATCGCGATCGATATCCTGAGGCCGGGGACGCGGACCGGCAGCTTGGCGCCCTGCCGCGCCGGAGGATTGGCGGGAAACCAGCGCAGCCACTCCTCGTTCATTCCGGCGAAATCCTCCTCGTCCGCGAGGATCACCGTGGCGCTCACTGCCTTGTCGAGGCTGGAGCCGGCAGCGGCCAGCACGGCGCTCACGTTGCGGAGCGCCTGGGCCGTCTGTTCCTGGATGGTATCCCCGACGATCTTGCCGGTTTCCGCAGAGTAGGGCGCCGTGCCCGAAACAAAGACCAGCCCACCGCTCTTCACTGCATGGCTGAAAAACGGCGATGCCTTGGGCAGGTGTTCGGAAGTGACGATCGTCGGGGACATTCCAGACCTCCTGGTACCATGCAGGCCATGAAAGGAGGTCAGCGGTGAACGCTGGCTGAATGGAGGCGCTGCCCGCTGCCTTCAGCCCTCGCCCTCCATGGCCTGCTTGAGGCTCAGCATGTCGCGCCAGGCGAGCGCCTTGCTGGCCGGGGCGCGTAGCAGGTAGGCGGGATGGAGCGTTGCGAGCGCGCGCGTCTGGTGGTTGTTGACGGTGAGGTCGCGCCACTGGCCGCGCATCCGGATTATGCCGTTCTGGGTCTGGAACAGGGCCTTGGTCGGGACATTGCCGAGGGTGACGAGGAACTTCGGCGCCACCAGCTCCACCTGCCTGAGGAGAAACGGCGTGCAGAGCGCCATCTCCTCGGGCGAGGGCTCGCGATTGCCGGGCGGGCGCCACGGCACCATGTTGGCGATGTAGACCTTCGTGCGGTCGAGCCCGATGGCCGCGAGCATGCGGTCAAGCAGTTGGCCGGCGCGGCCGACGAACGGCTTGCCCTGCAGGTCCTCCTGCTCGCCCGGGCCTTCGCCCACCAGCATCACCTCCGCCTCGGGATTGCCGTCGGCGAAGACCAGTTGCGTGGCGCGCTTCTTGAGCGTGCAGCCCTCATAGGCCTCCATGGCCGCGCGCAGTGCCTCGAGCGTGGGGGCCGCGGCGGCCAGGGCCGTGGTTTCCGACGGGTCGGCCGAGAGCGACAGCGCGATGGGCGGGGTGGCCACAGGAGCGGTAACGGCAGTTGGCGCCGGTGCCGCCGGAACGGCGCGAGCCCGGGCCGGTGCCACCGAGGCGGCAAAGCGATCAATCGGCTCTTCAGCAACGGCGAAATCGACCCCGACTGCACGATACCAGTCGAGCGCCGCCCGGGCTTCGGCGTCATTTAGCGGTCGATTTTCAGACATGGGTTCTGTTATGTCACAGCCCGCCTTGCCCCGCCACAGCGATTGGACTGAGACCTTGGCCGACGCCGGAAGTCGCGAGATCATCGAGACCGATGTGCTCATCGTCGGAGCCGGTCCCGCGGGCCTCAGCGCGGCCATCCGGCTCAAGCAGGTGGCGCCGCATCTCGCAGTGACCGTGGTCGAAAAATCAGCCGAGCTGGGCGGCCATATCATCTCGGGTGCGGTCATGAACCCGGTGGGGCTCGACGCCCTGCTGCCCGACTGGCGCCGGATGGGCGCCCCCGTCGGCCCGGTCGTGACGCGCGACACGTTCCATTTCCTGACGGACTCGCTGGACATTCCCCTGCCGCAACTGATGATCCCGCCGCAGATGAAGACGCACGGCGCGGTGATCGTCAGCCTAGGCGACCTCGTCAGGTGGCTCGGCGAGCAGGCTCAGGCGCTCGGCGTGGACATCTTCCCGATGACCGCGGCAGTCGACCTGCTGACCGGCGCGGACGGACGTGTCGAGGGGATCATCACCGGCGACCTTGGTGTCGACGCGGCGGGCAATCCCAAGGCCACCTATGCAGCCGGGATCGGGCTTCGGGCCAGGTACACCCTGATCGGCGAGGGTGCGCGGGGCTCGCTCGCCAAGGCGATCATCCGGCAGTACGGCCTCGACGAGGGGCGCGACCGGCAGGTCTATGGGCTGGGCATCAAGGAGGTGTGGGAGATCGCTGCCGACCGTCACGAACCGGGCCGTGTCGACCACTATCTCGGCTTTCCGCTCGACGATGCCACATCGGGAGGTGGCTTCGCCTACCACGCGCAGAACAACCGCCTTTATCTTGGCCTCGTCGTGCACCTCTCCTACAGCGATCCGACGCTGTCCCCGTTCGGCGAGTTCCAGCGCTTCAAGCAGCATCCCGCCATCAAGCGCCTGCTGGAGGGCGGACGGCGGGTGAGCTACGGGGCGAGGGCCCTGACGTCGGGCGGGCTGCAGTCGGTCCCGAGCCTCGCCTTCCCGGGCGGTGCGCTGATCGGCTGTGCCGCCGGGTTCATGAACGTGCCGGCGCTCAAGGGCATCCACAACGCCATGCGTTCGGGGATGGCCACGGCTGACCGGGTGGCCGATGCGATTGCGGCAGGCCGGGAGCATGACCTGCTCGCGGGGCTGAACGAAGCGGTCCTCGCCAGTGGCATCGGCGACGAGCTTGCCCCCGTGCGCAACGTCAAGCCGCTCTGGTCCCGCTTCGGCACGCGGCTGGGCGTGGTGCTCGGGGGCATCGACATGTGGTGCCGCACGCTGTTCCGCGCCTCGCCCTTCGGAAACCTGAGCCACGGCAAGGCGGACTACGAGACGCTGAAGCTGCGCCGCGAGGTGGCCGGGCGGACCTATGCCCGCCCGGACGGGGTGACGACCTTCGATCGAGCCGCCTCGGTCCATCTGGCCAACCTCAGTCATGACGAGGACCAGCCGGTGCATCTGCGGCTCGCCGACCCGGATGCGCCCATGCGCGAGAACCTGCCGCGCTACGGCGAGCCGGCGCCGCTCTATTGTCCTGCAGGTGTCTATGAGGTCGCCGACGAGGGCGGGGCGCCGGTCTTCCGCATCCACGCGGCCAACTGCGTCCACTGCAAGACCTGTGATATCAAGGACCCGGCACAGAACATCACCTGGGTGCCTCCCGAGGGCGGGTCCGGGCCCAACTATTCGGGCCTCTAGGGCGTCACGTCATTGTGCCACCCCTTGCGGCGCAGTCCTAAAATCGACCATCTTTCGGCGATTACTCGCAGTCGAACCGTCCTCCTCGGAGTTATCGAGCCTCGTGACCCAAAAAGCCCGCTTCGTGACCGGCATCGTGCTGGCCGCCATGCTTGCCTCGAGCAGCGCGGTGGCGCTCGAATCCGGCACCATGCTTCCGCTGATGAACAGCAGCGTGGCCGGAAGCTACCTTGCCGGCCGTCAGGCGCTTGCCGACCTTCGCACCTCCGATGCCGCGAGCTATTTCCGCGCTGCCGCCGAGGGCGACTGGGACAATCCGCTACTGGTCGAGCGCAGCTTCATCGCCAGTACCGCCGATGGCCGGATCGCCGACGCCGCCCGCATCGCCAAGCACCTGCTCGAACTCAGCGCTCCCAACGACCTTGCGAGCCTCGTGATCGGTACGCAGGCGCTGAAGGAGCGGCGTTACGGCGCCGCGGCCCGCGCGCTGGAGTCGCTGGGCGGGGACTCCTTCGCCGGCATCACCGGCGGCATCCTGCGCGCCTGGGCCCTGATCGGGGACGGCAAGCGCGCCGAGGCCGACAAGGTGCTGTCCGAACTCGGGCAGGGACAGCTCGAGGACTTCCTCGTCTTTCATCGTGCCTTGATGGCCGATGTCGAGGGCCGCACACCCGAGGCGCTGGAATACGCCAGGAAGGCCTATGAGGCCGACCCGCAGGTGGCCCGCATCGTCGAGGCCTACACCCGCATGCTCGGCAATGCCGGACGTTTCGACGAAGCCGGCAAGGTCATTGCCGCCTACCAGGGCCAGGGGCTGGACCACCCGCTGATCCGGGCGGTGAAGGCCAGGATCGACCAGAAGCAGCGCCCCGGTGTCTTTGCTGCGGACATCCAGTCGGGCGCGGCTGAGATGTTCCACTCCGTCGGCGTGGCGTTTGCGCGCGAAGGCAGCCCGGACATTGCGGCCGTCTTCCTGCAACTCGGCATGTACCTCGACCCCCGCTCCGACGTGATCGACCTGGTCTACGGCCAGTTGCTCGACGGCGCCGACCAACACGAGGCCGCCAATCGCGTTTATGACGCCATTGCAGCGGACTCGCCGATGAAGCCGATGGCCGTTGTGCGCGTGGCCGAGAACCTCAATGCCCTGGGCGATCGTGACGAGGCGCTCCGCCGCCTGGGCAACATCGTGCAGCAGAACCCGACCGATATCGAGGCGCTCTCGGTGCTCGGCGACATACAGCGCGCGGCCGAGAAATACGCCGACGCGGCTGCGACCTACAGCAAGGCGCTGGACGTGACCGGCGGTGACGCGCCCGGCAACTGGCGCTTCTACTACGTGCGCGGCATCTCCTACGAGCGCAACAAGGAGTGGCCCAAGGCCGAGGCCGACTTCAAGCGCGCGCTCGAGCTCAACCCCGACCAGCCGCAGGTGCTGAACTATCTCGGCTATAGCTGGGTCGACCAGGGCATGAACCTGATGCCGGCGCTGGAGATGATCCAGAAGGCCGTCGCGGCCGCGCCCAATGACGGCTACATCATCGACAGCCTCGGCTGGGCCTACTACCGGCTCGGTCGCTACGAGCAGGCGGTGCAGCAACTGGAACTGGCCGTGCAGTTGCGCTCGACCGACCCCGAGATCAACGACCACCTGGGGGATGCCTACTGGCGGGCCGGCCGCAAGCTCGAGGCGAAGTTCCAGTGGAACGTCGCGGCCTCGGTGGACAAGGACGGCAACGTCAAGGAGCGCGTGGCCAAGAAGCTGGCCGAAGGCCTGGATGCGGTGGAACCAATGCCCGCGCCCGCGCCCGCGCCCGCGCCGGTCGCCCAAGGCACCAGTACCACCACGACCAACTGATGGTGGTTGTCGACGAGGCCGTTCAAACCGAGGCGGCCCCTGCCAAGGTCAACCTTGCCCTGCATGTTACCGGGCGCAGGGCCGACGGCTATCACGAACTCGAGAGCCTCGTGGTCTTCGTCGACGTGGCGGATGACGTCGCCGTGCGTCCTGGAAAGGCCGACCGGCTGACGGTGATCGGCCCGTTTGCGGTCGCGGCAGGGAACACCGAATCCAACCTGGTCATGCGGGCCGTCCGTGCCTTCCGGGAGCGCTGGCCGGACCGACTTCCGCCCGGACTGGACATCACGCTGACCAAGAACCTGCCCGTGGCGGCGGGCATCGGCGGCGGTTCCGCCGATGCCGCCGCGATGCTGCGGCTGCTGGCCCGCATCGGCGATGGCGAGTTCGCAACGGGCGCACTGGGCGATATTGCATTGACGCTGGGGGCCGACGTGCCGGTCTGCCTGCTGTCGAGGCCGACAGAGGTGCGGGGAGTGGGGGAGATACTCCATCCGCTGCGGAACTTTCCGCCGACCTACCTCGTGCTCGTCAATCCGCTGTTCCCCGTCGCGACCGCCGACGTGTTCCGGCGTCTCGATAACCGCAACAACTCGCCCTTGCCCGCGCTGCCGCAGCCAATGACCAGGCCCGCCCAACTGGGCCTGTGGCTGGCCGAGACGCGAAACGACCTCGAACCGGCCGCATTCGGGCTGGTGCCGGTCATCGCCGAGCTGGTGGGCGAGATGCGGCTGCTCGATGGCTGCGCCCTGGCCCGCATGTCGGGCTCTGGCGGGACCGTGTTCGGCCTGTTCGGATCGGCCGCGCAGGCGCATCAGGCAGCGCATGAGCTGCGGGCGCGGCACCCGCACTACTGGGTCGCCGCTGCACCTGCCATCACCTGACGGGCATCAGTAGGCCCGGCTTGCCGTGAACTCGGCGACACCGGCGAGGATCGACTTCATCTCGCTCGGCGGGAGCGGGCGCAGGGCATCGATCGCCCGTGCCACATGCTGCTCGGCGCGCTGGATGGTGCGTCCGAGCGTGTCGTGGCGCTGCAGGATGGCAACCACCTGGGCAAGCTGGTCCGTCCCGGCTTCGACCCGGCCCAGGGCGGACACGATGACCTCGCGCTCCGCCGCACTGGCCTGCTGCAGGGCGAGGATAACCGGGAGGGTCATCTTTCCCTCGCGCAGGTCGTCGCCGGTGTTCTTGCCCAGCGTCCCTGCTTCGCCGCGATAGTCGAGCACGTCGTCGACGAGCTGGAAGGCGAAGCCGAGTTCGCGGCCATAGTCCCTGAGGGCGCGACGCCCCGCGGCATCAGCCCCGCCAGCCATGGCGCCGACTTCGGTGGCGGCCTCGAACAGGGTCGCGGTCTTGGCTCCGATGACCTCGTCATACTCGGCGGCGGTCGTGTTGAGGTCGCGGGTCTTGGCCAGCTGCAGGACCTCGCCCTCGGCGATGATGGAGGCGGCCTTGGAGATGACGCTCAGCGCATCGATGTGCCCGGTCTCGACCATCATCATGAAGGCCTGCCCGAGGAGGAAGTCACCAACCAGCACGCTGGCCTGGTTGCCCCACTTCATGCGGGCTGCGGCCCGGCCGCGTCGCATGCTGCTCTCGTCCACGACGTCGTCGTGGAGGAGGGTGGCATTGTGCATGAACTCGACCGCGGCTGCGAAATTGACCTCGCTGCCATTGGCACGGCCGAACAGCATCGAGGCAGCAATGGTCAGCATCGGACGCAGCCGCTTGCCGCCGGCATCGATCAGGTAGCGCGCGATCTGGGGCACGAGCTCGACATGCGAGCTGGCCCGGTCGAGGATCATGGCGTTGACACGATCCATTCCCGGACCGGTCGTCGTGACCAGCCGATCAAGTGCGCCGACGCTGCTGATCGCCTCGTTAGCCGCTGCCGCCGAAAGAGCCATGAAATCCCCGGTTTGAGGTCCGCCTCTGTCACCCTTATAGTCGGGGCCGAATGAACCGTCGCGATGGTGCGATGTCCCTAGACGAAGCAACCGATCTTGTAAAACAACAAACGTTGACGCGCGACGCCTTTTTGGGCGGCCGTCTGACGGTGGCGCAGCCTGTGCGCGGATTCCGCGCCGGCCTCGATTCGGTCCTGCTCGGCTCTGCCGTGTCCGAAAAGAGCCGGTCACTGCTGGACCTTGGCGCCGGCGCAGGCACCGCTGCGCTCGTAGCGATGGCCGATCGCGAGGGATTGACCGCCACGCTCGTTGAAGCCGACCCCGGCATGCTCGCGCTGGCGGTCGTGAACCTCGCGGCCAACGGCATGGACGGGCGTGCGCGGACCCTCGGCCTCGACGTCACCGCCCCCGGCAAGGTGCGGGCGGCGGCCGGCCTCGCCTCCGAGCACTTCGACAGCGTCATCGCCAATCCGCCCTTCTTCGACCCGGGGCGAGGTTCCGCACCCGCACCGGCACGCGCCGATGCGCGACACATGGACGAAGTCGCGCTGGACAGCTGGGTGAAGACCGCCGCGACCCATGCCGCGCCCGGCGGAGAGGTCATCTTCATCCATACGGCCGAGGCCCTGCCGCCATTGCTGGCAGCCTTCACGCGCCGCTTCGGCGCGGTGACCGTGCTGCCCCTGCTGCCGCGGGAGGGACAGCCGGCGAGCCGGGTGCTGGTGCGTGGCACCAAGGGCTCGCGGGCGCCGTTCAGGCTGCTCGCGGCGAGGGCGTTGCACGAAGCCGACGGCCGCTCGTTCCGGCCGGAGTTCGAGGCGATCTTCCGGGGGACGGCCAAGCTTGTCTGGTAAACCCGTGCATTGGCACATACATGTGCGGACGGAAGCAACGCCAATCCGAGGATAGTGCATGGGGCTGAGGTCCTGGTTGAGACGCAACATGGGCCAGACCGGCCCGGCGATCCCGGTGGTGCGCCTTCATGGCGTGATCGCAGCGGACCAGCGCCCCGGCCGGCTCAACATCGAGATGGCCGCGCCGCTCCTGAAGCGCGCCTTCGCCGTAAAGACGGCTCCGGCGGTGGCGATCGTCATCAACTCGCCCGGCGGCTCGGCGGTGCAGTCTCGGCTGATCAGCAAGCGCATCCGCGACCTTGCCGCAGAGAGCGGCAAGAAGGTGCTGGTATTCGTGGAGGACGCCGCCGCATCCGGAGGCTATTTCATTGCGTCCGCCGGCGACGAGATCATCGCCGATCCGTCCTCCATAGTCGGTTCGATCGGCGTCATCTATGCGAGCTTCGGCTTTGTCGATGCGCTCAAGAAGGTCGGCGTCGACCGCCGGGTACACACGGCGGGCCGCAACAAATCCACGCTGGACCCGTTCCTGCCCGAGAAGGCTGAGGACGTCGAGCGCATCAAGGCCATGGAAATCGACATCCACCAGGTGTTCATCGACTGGGTGAAGGCACGCCGCGGGGACAGGCTGAAAGCCCCGGACGACGCACTGTTCACCGGTGAGTTCTGGAGCGGGGTGAAAGGCCTCGAGCTCGGGCTCGTCGACGGCCTGGGGGACCTCCACGAGGTGCTGCGCACGCGTTACGGCGAGAAGGTCGAGCTACTGCCGATCTCTCCGAAGCGCGGATTGCTCTCGTTGCCCCGCATCGGCTTTGCCGCGCTGGCGGGCGATGTCGCCGCGCAGGTGGAGGATCGCGTCGCCTGGTCACGGCTTGGGCTCTAGGCGATGACCGGCTTCATCATCCGCGTTCTGATCTTTGCTGCGATCTTCCTCGCCATCGCCTGGGGCGTTCGGAAAATCTGGCGTGACTGGAGCGGCGCCTTCAAGGCGGAGGACAAGGCGCGGCTCGAGCGCGACCGTGCCGAACGCGAGCGGATGCGCTCGGCCCAGAGCGGCCTCATCAACCTCAAGCGCGACAAGGACGGCAAGTTCCGTCCCGAAGACTGATCTGCTAGCTTCGCGCCACCCGGCGCTGGAGGGAGCGGACGGTGGAACACGATGACGATGTCGCGGCCATCACCGCACTGATCCACCGCAACCGGATCGCCATCTGGATGCGGGACTTCGAGGCCTGGTCGAGTTGCTTCGTCCATGCCCCCTATACCTCCCGCTGGGGCTGGTGGGGACGTGGGGGCGTCTTCGCACGCCGCGGCTATGACAATATCTCCGAACGCCTACGCCGTGAGATGATCGAGCATCCTGAGCCGCAGCCCAGGCTCGCCTACGAGACGAAGGTCGCGAACCTCTCCGTCCGGATCGTGGGAGACATGGCCTGGGCAACATTCGAGCAGCACTACCCGTCCGCACCCCTTTGGGAAGGTTTTCTCGGCCCGGAACTGGCCCACGAGATGCGGGTGTTCGAGCGTCACGACGGCGAATGGAAGATCGCCTTCCTCTGCCTGCTCGATGGGGGGCAGCGTCCTCCCGAAGGGATGGTCCGACTGCGGCTCGATGGCGAGTGCAGGATAAGGGAGGCGGACCTCGGGTTCGCGGCACTGCTCGATGACGAGGACCTGGAGGTACGCGGCGACCGGCTGCGTATCCGTGACCGGCGGGCCGATACGCGGTTGCGCGAGGCCGTCCGATGGGCGGCCGGGCTCGATACCGGCTACATGCCGGAGGCGGCGTCGGTTCCCATCGTGCTCGAGGCAGGAGAGGGGCTGCCAACCAAGGTGTGGTGGATCTCGGCCCGCGGTGGGGACGTCATTTTCTCGACCCTCAATCCAGGCACGACGGAGCACCGCCTCACCACCGCCGCGGGCATCTACGGTCTGTCACCGGTGCAGGTCAGGGTCGCACTGATGGTCGCGGAAGGCCTCAGCCTGACCGGGATCGCCGGAAAGCTCGGCATCTCCCCCGCCACTGCCCGAACCCACCTCAACCGCATCTTCGACAAGACGGGCGTGCGCAACCAGGCGGCGCTGGTGCGGCTGCTGCTCCTGGCCGCGGCTCCCTACTGACCTGTCCCCCGAACGGAGGACAGGCGGCGGTAATCTGACCGGCTGACAACGTTCCGTGCCGGGATCGGCGAAGCTGCCCCACGTCAACCGACGGAGGCAGCAATGTCCATTTCAGTGATCGGCCACCCGCACCAGTTCTTCCGCCGTCATGGCGAAGCCAGGATCACCCGCATGATCAGGGTCGTCCTGCGTCGTGCGCGGCTGAGGCGGAGGCGGCGAAAGCTGTTGCTGGAATTTCTCAGCGAGACCCGCGATCCTCGCGTTCTGGCGGATATCGGCCTGGTGCCGCTTCCGCCTTCCCTCATGGAGAAGTTCCCCATGGCCCTGATGGATATCAACCGCTAGGTCCTACCGTTGACCGGCCGGGGCCTGCAGACTAGTTTCCGCGCGAATTTCCAAGCCGGATCCCCCGCCGATGAACTCTCAGCCCGCCCATATGGACCCCCGGAACTCCTTCCAGGGTCTGATCCTGACGCTGCAGCGCTACTGGGCCGAGCAGGGTTGCGTCGTCCTGCAGCCCTACGACATGCAGATGGGCGCCGGCACCTTCCACACCGCGACGACCTTGCGCGCCCTCGGTCCGAAGCCGTGGAAGGCCGCCTATGTGCAGCCCTCGCGCCGCCCCAAGGACGGCCGCTACGGCGAGAATCCCAACCGTCTGCAGCACTACTACCAGTTCCAGGTCATCCTGAAGCCGTCGCCGGACAACATCCAGGACCTCTACCTGCAGTCGCTCGACGAGATCGGGCTCAACCGCAAGCTGCACGACATCCGCTTCGTCGAGGACGACTGGGAGAGCCCCACGCTGGGCGCCTGGGGCCTCGGCTGGGAGTGCTGGTGCGACGGCATGGAAGTGAGCCAGTTCACCTACTTCCAGCAGGTCGCCGGCTTCGAGACCATGCCCGTGCCGGGCGAGATCACCTACGGCCTCGAGCGGCTGGCGATGTATGTGCAGGGCGTCGAGAATGTCTACGACCTGAATTTCAACGGCCGCGAGGGCGACGACAAGGTCACCTATGGCGACGTCTTCCTGCAGAATGAGCAGGAATTCTCGAAGTACAACTTCGAGGCCGCCGATACCGAAATGCTGTTTCGCCACTTCAAGGACGCCGAGGACGAGTGCCGCGCCATCCTGAAGAAGGGTGCCTCAGGCAACCGGCAGACCATGGCCGTCCCCGCCTACGAGCAGGTCGTCAAGGCCTCGCACAACTTCAACCTGCTCGACGCCCGCGGCGTCATCTCGGTCCAGGAGCGGCAGAGCTACATCCTGCGCATCCGCGAGCTTGCCAAGGAATGCGGAGCCGCCTGGCTGCATACCGCCGGCGGTGGCGCCGAGTAGCAGATTTTCTGCAATTGCGCGGAAAACTTTAATCGCCCGTTTCGGACGAAGTGCTAGGGTCGGCTTCGTGGTATTTGGGGCTCGACGGTCATGCAGGCGTTTGGGGACGTCCTCGCACTTGCCTATGTCGTGTTGCTGGCGTCGGTGACGATCTACTGGCCGCTGCAGGCCGTGGCACTGCTCGTCTCGCGCGGTAACGACCGCATGATCGGCATGGGTATCCTCGCCTTCACGCTGCTGGTCTTTGCTTCCTTCGGCGGCGGGCCGGACATGCCGAACTTCCCGCCGCTGCACGTGGTCGTGCTGGTCGCCTTCTCGAACCTCGCGCTGATGGCCCTGATGATCCACGCCATCATCGGGCGCCGCGACCAGGCGCAGAGGTAGTCCGGATCAGGCCGGGATACTGCGCTTCTCGATAAAGACGCCATAAAGGGTCGTCAGCAGGCTGACACCTACCACCAACGTGAGCCATCCCGCGGCGACCTGCCAGAGCAGCGCGAGAATGCCGCCGATGCCGGGCACGAAAGCCAGGATCAAGCCGGGGATGGTGATGAGCACCGCCGCCACGGCCGAAATGATGGCCAGCACAAGGATGGTGCCGCTCTGACCCTTGGTGGCTTCCCAGGACTCGCCGAAGGTGAGGCGCTGCCCGATGGCGCGGGAAGGGAGAACCAGCCCGAGCCTGTAGTTGATGATGAGCCCGAGCGAGATGAAGATAATCGGCATGAGGATTGCGCCAACGATGCCGAGCATCAGCAGCGGGGACAGCAAGAGTGAAACCACGATCGAGAACGCGAACATGATCAGGATCAGAAGGATCGCGTTGCCGGCATAAGCGAGGATTTCCTTCTGGCGGAAGGGCGGCAATTGCCCCTCCGGCTGCTCGTTGAGCAGTATGTAGCGGTGCCAGGTGACTGCCAGCCACACATACACCACCGCCAGCAGCAACACCGTGACAAGGCCAAGTGGCGCTGCGGTGACCATCGTCGCAGCGATTTCACTCTCGCTCGCACCGGGCGGTGGCGGCGGCGACATCAGCCCGATAATCACCGCCGGGATGGCATAGATGAGATAGAGCATCCCGGTGATCCTCAGCGCATTGCGCCAGTCTCCCAGCACCAGCCGCACCGAGTGCATAAACAGAGTCACGCCCACGAAACCCCTCCAAGAGTGTTCAAGCCCGGCGTGACCCTAGTCAAAGCGCGAGAGTCGGGGAAGCGAAGACGCAGCGGGAGCTTGTGCTTATTGGCAGATGACGCTGATGCAGGAGTAGACCCGGTCGGCGGCGCCGGGCAGGGGGAGGCAAGGAGAACGAGCTGTTGACCGTCCTCCCGCCCCGCCAGCGGCCAAGTCACGCCAGCGAGACTAGACCGGCGGGGCGAACCCCTGGCGGCGAGCGGCCTTGAACGGGGCCATGCCCTCGTTGGCAAGCTGGTCGGCGCGCTCGTTCATCTCGTCGCCATTGTGGCCCTTCACCCAGTGCCAGTTGATCTTGTGGCGCTGGGTGGCGGCGTCGAGGGCCTGCCAGAGTTCGACATTCTTGACCGGCTTCTTGTCGGCCGTGCGCCAGCCGTTCTTCTTCCAGCCGAAGATCCACTTGGTCAGCCCGTCCTTGACGTAGTTGCTGTCGGTGTGGAGTTCGATCTCGCATGGGCGCTTGAGGGCAGTGAGCGCCTCGATGGCCGCCGTCAGCTCCATCTGGTTGTTGGTGGTGAGCGGGGCGCCGCCCTTCAGCTCCCTGACGGTGTCACCGTACTGCAGCACCGCGCCCCAGCCACCCGGGCCCGGATTGCCCGAACACGCGCCATCGGTATGGATGACCACCGCGCTCATGCGGCTGTGGGCCGATCGTAGCGGTACCACTCGCAATAGTGGCCGTGGTCGTTGTCGCCGGTGTGGGTGTACTTGCCGCCCAGCTTGCGCAGCACCTTGAGCGAGCTCTCGTTGCGCACGTCCGCAAGGCCGATGAAGTGGTCGCGGTCGGTTTCGCGCCAGTACCAGTCGCGCAGGGCGCTGGCCGCTTCGAGGATGTAGCCGTTGCCCCAGAACTCGGGGAACTGCGAGTAACCGATCTCCGGCGTTTCTTCGGGGCCATAGACGCCGAAGCCGCAGCGGCCGACAAGCGCGCCGTCCGATTTGCGCGTGACCCTCAGCTTGCCCATCTTCTGGCGCTCGAACAGGTCGATCCAGTGGGCGAGGGCGTTGTCCATCTCTTCCTTCGACCAGGGCTGGCCGTGTTCGGTGAGGTATTTGGCAACGGTCGGGTCGCCATGCAGGCGATAAAGGTCGTCGATCTGATCCGCACGCCAGCCGGAAAGAACCAGGCGTTCGGTCTCGAGCAAAGTCAGGTCAGTCATGCGACGGGCGCGGTCCCCTGAGGAGCGCGCAACTCGCGCGGTAGGTTGAAGACGATCCGTTCGCGCTGCTCCCCACTGGCGCTGACGGAAATGTCGAAACGCAGGGCGAAGGCTTCTATGACCTCGTCGACCAGGGTTTCGGGAGCGGACGCACCGGCGGTGATGCCCAGCGTCGATATGCCTTCGAAGCGGCTCCAGTCGATCCTGTCGGCCCGCTCGACCAGCGACGCGTTGGCGCAGCCGGAGCGTTGGGCGACCTCGACGAGCCGCACGGAATTGGAGGATTCGGGCGCGCCGACAACGATCATGGCGTCGACCGAGGGTGCGACCCGCTTCACTGCTTCCTGCCGGTTGGTGGTGGCGTAGCAGATGTCTTCCTTGTGCGGCAGGCTGATCGAGGGGAAGCGCCGGCGGAGCACTTCGACGATGGCCGAGGTGTCGTCGACGCTGAGCGTCGTCTGCGTGACATAGGCGAGTCGGCCCGGATCGCGCGGCTGGAAGGCCTCGGCATCCTCGACCGTCTGGATCACGGTGATGGTCCCGTCAGGCAGCTGGCCCATGGTGCCGATGACCTCGACGTGGCCGGCGTGCCCGATGAGGATGATCTCCCGGCCTGCCTCGTAGTGCCGGTTTGCCTCGATATGCACCTTGCTCACCAGAGGGCAGGTCGCATCGAGAAAGAACATGTTGCGCGCCGTCGCGCCCGCCGGCACCGACTTGGGCACCCCGTGGGCGGAGAAGACGACCGGCGCCGCGGTATCGGGGATCTCGTCGAGTTCTTCGACGAACACCGCGCCCTTCTGCTTCAGCCCGTCGACGACGTACTTGTTGTGGACGATGGCGTGCCGGACATAGACCGGGGCGCCATAGCGCTCGAGCGCCAACTCGACGATCTGGATGGCGCGATCGACGCCGGCGCAGAATCCGCGCGGGGCGCAAAGCGTTATGTCCAAGTGCGGCCTTGTTTGCATACCAGAGCAGATGCTTTCTACGCTCGTGCAAGTCAAGTGCGGCTCCGGTCGTCCGGGTACCTGCCGAGCATGCCGCACAGGCCCCGTTGCAGTGCAACGGACTGAACGGCAATATGATTCGCAATCTTGGTCGGAAGGCGTCCCGGTGGCCCTCGCTTCGGAAATGTTCGCAATCGCGCCCGCAACGGGCAAGGCGAACCTGTCCGCTGCGCAGGAAGCGTTGCTGGTGGGCAAGGCGCTGTGGCTGAGCCGGGCCGTTTCCGCCGGCCTGCCGGTCACGCCGACCATCGTCATCACCCGCGCGGCCTGGAAGGCGCTGCAGGAAGAGCGCAAGGGCGGCGACGACCGGCTGCGCATCCACTGGGTGGCAACGCTGTTCCGGCTCGTCGGCCGCGACGGCCGGCCACCGACGCTGGTGGTTCGGACCTCGAGCGCGGCCCACCGGCCCGGGCTGATGCCCGCGCGCCCCGGCCTCAGTCCCCCGGCGCGCGAAGCAGACTCGGTCGACCCGGCGCAGCCGCTGGCACGCGCCATTGCCGATGCCTTTGCCTCCTACGCGGCTTTCGATCCGCGCCCCGAGCGCCAGATCGTCATCGTGCAGGCCATGGCCGAAGGCGACATCCGGCAGTTCCTTACCCGCGACGCGCAGACCGGCGCGCTTGGGCCGGCGCCCGCCAACGGCTCGCCCTTCGGCCCGCTTCCCGCCTCTGCAGCGCAGTTCGTGGACAAGTTCGATGCGGCCGCCGGCCAGCACCTCGCCTGCACGGTGTCGGTGGAGGGGGAGACGATACGCCTGCTGTCGGCCCGGGTTGCGCCGGCCTCCGCGGCGGCGGAACTGGAGGCAGCCGTCGATCGCGTCGCCCGCAAGCACTGGTCGCAGCGGGAGGCCGTGACCCATATCGAGCCGGCGCGCCTGCAGCAGATGATTCACCCGCGCCTGCGCTCGCCCGAGACCGCTACCGTACTGGCGACGGGCCTCGGCGTTTCGCCCGGGGCCGCGAGCGGCGTCATCGTCTTCAACGCAGAGGATGCCGCCCGCCTCAAGGCACGCGGCCGCCACTGCATTCTGGTGGTCACCGAGACCGGTCCCACCGATATCGAGGGCATGAAGGCGGCGACCGGCATCCTGACCGCCCGCGGCGGCATGACCAGCCACGCCGGCGTTGTCGCCCGCATCACCGGCAAGCCCTGCGTCGCCGGTGTCCGTACCCTCAGCGTCAACCAGGCCGAACTTACCTGCAAGATCGGCAAGCGCGAGTTCCGCCAGGGCGACCGCATCACCATCGACGGCACGGACGGGTCGGTCTATCTCGGCGCGCTGCCGCTGGCGCAGCCCCATATCGGTGGCGCCATGGGCAAGCTGCTCGGCTGGTCCGACGCTTCGCGGCGGATCAGCGTTCGGGCCAATGCGGAGACGGTCGAGGCAGTGGCGACGGCCAAGAGCTTCGGCGCAGAAGGCATCGGGCTCGCACGTTCGGAGCACATGTTCTTTTCGCGCGAGCGGCTTGTGGCGCTGCGCCGGCTCATCCTGTCTGAGGACGCGGACGATCGCGCCGAGGCGCTGACCGGACTGGTCGAGTACCAGACCATCGACTATTCCGAGATCTTCACCGCGATGAAGGGACAGCCGGTGACGGTGCGGCTGTTCGACCCGCCCCTCCACGAGTTCCTGCCGCGCACCGACGAGGACATCGACGAGACGGCGCACTCGCTCGGTCTCGAGGTGCGGGCACTGAAGCTGCGGCTCGATCGCGTCGCCGAGATCAACCCGATGCTGGGACATCGCGGTGTCCGGCTGGCCATCACCTATCCCGAGATCCTCAAGATGCAGATCGAGGCGCTCTGCGCCGGCGTCCGCGAGGCTTCGCGGCGCCAGTCCGAGCCGGTGACGCTCGAGGTGATGGTGCCGTTCGTGTCGACGGTGTCAGAAGTGGTGGAGGTCAAGCGCCAGACCTACGCGATCGTCGAGCAGGCGAAGCTCCCGCCGGCTGCCCGCGAGCAGTTCAGCTTCGGCACGATGATCGAACTTCCGCGCGCCTGCCTCAGGGCAGGGGAGATCGCCGAGCATGTCGATTTCTTCTCGTTCGGCACCAACGACCTGACTCAGACCACTTACGGCATCTCGCGGGACGATGCTCCGGCGTTTCTCTCGGCCTACCAGCGCAAGGGGCTTTACGACTTCGATCCGTTCGTGACGCTCGACCAGAAGGGCGTGGGCGAGATGATCGCCATCGCCATTGAGCGAGGCAAGCGGGCCAACCCCAGCCTGAAGATCGGCATCTGCGGCGAGCATGCCGGCGACCCGGAGTCGCTTTCCTTCTTCGCGCGGCTGGCGATCGATTATGTCAGTTGCAGTCCCTACCGGGTGCCCGTCGCGCGGCTTACGCTGGCGCAGTAACCGGCTGTAGAGGGGGCGCCAGGGGGACGTTACCGCATTCCGACAGCCGGTCGCGGAGATGCGCTTAAGGCAATATCGCTGCCCTATTTCGTCCCGATATGGCCCTTTCACGGCCATGTCAGGTTCGTTCTGACGCCCAATTCTGGCTGTTTACCTCCGGCTAACCCTAAACCCTCATTATCACGGCCACCGGCATTTGCGTCAAAGTATCAATTGAATTGCCGGCGTCGTGTTGCGTACCCGCGTGGATAGTAAAAGCGTTCTGATGGCCCAATACCGGACCACCCCCTTGCACAGGGCTCGCAAAGAGCTCGCTGTGCTCAAGGCCTGCGCAGGTTTTGCGCTTGCCGCTTTCGCCATCGCCGGACTGACCGGCGCTGCTCAAGCACCCGACCTCGGATCGCGTGCAGCCTACGAAGCCAGTCTCACTAAACCGACGATCACCCGGAAGGGTTCCGACGTCGTCATCACAGGCTCGATCGACAACATCTTCCTGTCCGACAGCTTTGTGGGCGCCAACCGGGCACTGAAACAGGATCGCGCGCGTCCCGAAGTGGAACTCACCGAGCTCACCAGCAGCTTCGAGGGTATCCGCGCGCAGATCGCGGCAACGCGCAAGGACATGACCCCTTCGGGGACCGTTCCGGCCATTGCCACTGCAGCCATCGTTCCGGTCGTGGCGAAAATGCCGTCGAGCACCCCACCCACCATGCCGGTCGCGACCGCCTCGGTCGACACCGAGCTGACGACCCCGGCCCTCGACGCCATCGAAGGGCTCGCCGGCAGCGGCGTGCCGACTCCGCGGACCATGTCCCAGAAGCTGGCCTATGCCCGGGCCGACGTGCCGGGTGTGGTGCTCGATGGACCGCTGACCGACAAGAAGGGCAAGAAGGTCTCCGACAAGGAGCTCTGGTGCATGGCCACCGCCATCTACTTCGAGGCGCGTGGCGAGACCTATCGTGGCCAGATCGCGGTCGGCCAGGTGGTGCTGAACCGCGTCGCGCACAAGCTCTACCCCAACACCATCTGCGGCGTCGTGTTCCAGAACCAGAACAAGCGCAACGCCTGCCAGTTCTCGTTCGCCTGCGACGGAATTCCGGAGAAGGTGACCGAGCAGAAGGCCTGGGACCAGGCGATGAAGATCGCCAAGGACGTGATCTCCGGCAAGGAGTACATCGCGGACGTGGGCCACTCGACCCACTACCACGCGACCTACGTCTACCCGCACTGGGCGCCGAAGATGAAGAAGAACACCAAGATCGGCCTGCACGTGTTCTATCAGTTCAAGCGCGGCTGGAACTTCGGCTGATGCTTTCACGCTCCCCCGCCTGCGGGGGAGCGTTCTTCCCTGGGCCGATGGCCGCCGGCTAGAACGTCGCCATCTTGCGCTTCACCTTCTCGATGAAGCCCGTCAGCCCCGCCGGGGTCTGGTTGTTCATGTCGTACAGCGCGAGGTAGGTGGGCGGCCGGGGCGTGCCGAACGTGGCCCAGGCCCAGCGCATGGCGAGCCGCCGCGGCGGGTCGCCCATGATCCAGGTGCGCAGACGGTCGCCGCCATAAGTGGTGACGTAGGCCACCTTCCTGATGTTCTTCATCCCCGGGACGAGCTTGCCCTTGTCCGGCGAATCCCCGCCTTCCATCACGAAGCTGACGCCCGGGAGGAAGATGCGGTCGAAGTAGCCCTTGAGGATGGCCGGATAGCCGTAGTTCCACACCGGATGGACGAACACGATCTTGTCGCAGGCGCGCAGCCGGTCGACATAGGGCTTGGTCAGAGGCGTGAGGTTTCCCGGCACGTCGTGATATTCGAGCCGCTCGGTGCGGCTCATCGC
This sequence comes from Pseudomonadota bacterium, assembly GCA_023430705.1. Taxonomy (GTDB): domain Bacteria; phylum Pseudomonadota; class Alphaproteobacteria; order Rhizobiales; family Devosiaceae; genus Devosia_A. Next base: position 20,621 of record JAEYZJ010000013.1, read on the forward strand.
GGCCTGGAACTCCTCCTCGTAGAGGTTGAGCGCGTCCACTTCGTGGCCCCTGGCGCGCAGGGTCTCGCAGACCGCGTTGAACAGCGCCCGGTTGTAGCTGGTCTCTACCGGGTGGGCGTGGACGACGTGAACCCTCATTGCGCCGCCGTGCTCATGGTGTAGAGGCCGGTGAAGAGCCAGGTCCGGCCGGACTCGAAGTCGAAGTCCGGGTCATCCCAGGCGATCATCTTGCCCGGGTTGAGGATGCCCTTGGGATCGGCTTCCTTCTTGAACTGCAGCTGCGCCCGATCGGTCTTTTTCATGCCGCCTTCCTCGAGGGTGTAGCGGTGCGGGTTGAAGACGAGGCAGCCATTCTCTTCGTGGAGGCGGATGATTTCCTCGAGCCGCTCCTCGGAGGTGTAGCGGACCACCGGCAGGCCGGAGAACACGATGCGGCCGTCGAAGCGCGTCATCTCGATATGCATCGGCATCTCGTCGCCGAAGGTATCGACGGCCCACTGCACATGGGCGAGATCGGGATACTGCGTCTGGAGGTAGGTGATGGTGGGGTCGATCTTGAGGCCGCGCAGGGTGGTGTGGTTCCAGGCGAGCTCGTAGATCGGCGGCAGCTTGGCCTTCGCCTCGGGCTCGAGGGTGGCGCCGTTGAGCAGCAGGTCGCCCTTGTGGAACTCGACGAAGTCGACCATCGCCGGAACGGCGGCCGGCGCCACCATCAGCAGGACGACGGACTGCTCGCGCGAGCGGATATAGGGGCGATGGCGATTGAAGTAGTCATGCGCCAGCGGCGCGGCCACGGGCGAGATTTCCTTGCACAGCAGGCCGTCCTGTCGGGCCACCTGCTCGGCGAAGGCGCAGGCCTCGATGATGGAATCGAACCCCACCATCATGTCGACCCAGTCGTAGTGCGCGGTGAGCGGCATCTCGGCTTCGACGATAATGCCGTTGGTGCCGTACGCGTGGGCAACCTTGAGGATATCCGGCCCCTTGAGGTCGAGGACGCGCGGCTCCGCCTCGCAGGTCACCACCTTGAGCCCGAGGATGTTGCCGAAGTTGCGCAAGCCGCCCCAGCGGATGGAGCCGACCCCGCCCGAGCCTCCGGCGATGAA
>JAEYZJ010000086.1 GCA_023430705.1 Pseudomonadota bacterium
CTGCTTTTCCGTTCCGCGCCAAGGCACTACCCTGCGCCTCCATCGGAGGAAGCAATGTCGAAAGTCGTCATCATCGGTGGCAGCGGCCACGTCGGAACCTACCTCGTGCCCCGGCTGGTGGAAGCGGGGCACCGGGTGGTCAACGTGGCGCGCGGACAGCGCAAGCCGTACCGGCCGCACGCCGCCTGGGACCGGGTCGAGACCGTCATCCTCGATCGCGATGCAGCGCGCCAGCCTGGCGGCTTCGGCGACGCCATCGCTGCGCTCGGGGGCGACATCGTCATCGACATGATCGCGTTCCGGATCGAACAGACCAGGGAGGTGGTGGAGGCGTTGCGGGGCCGGGTGCAGCATTTCATCCACTGCGGCACGATCTGGGTCTATGGCCACAACGCGGCCGTGCCGGCGACGGAGGACCAGCCGCTGAACCCGTTCGGCGAGTACGGGACGCAGAAGGCCGCGATGGAAACCTGGCTGCTCGACGAGGCGGCGCGGACCGGCTTTCCGGCGACGGTCTTCCGTCCGGGGCACATCGTCGGCCCGGGCTGGGCGCCGCTGAACCCCGCCGGCCACTTCAACACCGAAGTGTTCTCGGCCATCGCCCGTGGCGATGAACTGGCGATCCCCAATTTCGGCCTCGAAACCGTCCACCACGTCCACGCCGACGATCTGGCACGACTGATCATGTCCATCATCGCCAGCCGTTCCACCGCCGTCGGCGAGGCCTTCAACGCCGTCTCGCCGCAGGCCATCAACCTGCGCGGCTATGCCGAGGCGATGTACCGCTGGTTCGGCCAAGAGCCGAAGCTGCGCTACCTGCCGTTCGACCAGTGGAAGGCGCAGCAGCATCCCGACGAGGCCGCCGCCACCTGGGAGCACATCGTCCGCAGCCCCAGCCATTCGATGGAGAAGGCAAACCGGCTGCTCGGCTTCACCCCGCGCTACTCGTCGCTGGAGGCCGTCGAGGAGGCCGTGGCGTGGCTCATCGCCAATGGCCGGGTGACCGGGGTGCGGGGGTAGTCCTCGGCCCTGCCGCCCACGGGGCAGCGTGCCCCGGACATTTGGCGGCCGGAGTATTCCGTGGATCGCCTCCGGCCGATCAAAATAATCCCCACGCCCCCTTCACTGTGTCATGAGCCTTGTCTAACAAGGGCCCAAGAAAACGATTGCAGAGAAGGTCAGCGCTCATGTCTACCATCATCGACGTCACCGGCCGGCAGGTCTTCGACAGCCGCGGCAATCCGACCGTCGAGGTCGACGTGGTGCTCGACGATGGCAGCTTCGGGCGGGCCATGGTGCCGTCGGGCGCCTCGACCGGCGCGCACGAGGCCGTGGAGCTGCGCGACGGCGGCAAGCCGTTCCTCGGCAAGGGCGTGACCAGGGCCGTCGATTTCGTCAACACCGAGATCTTCGCCGAGATCCAGGGGCTCGACGCGCTCGACCAGATCGAGGTCGACCGCACCCTGATCGAACTCGACGGCACCCCGAACAAGAGCCGGCTGGGCGCCAACGCCATTCTCGGCGTCTCGCTGGCGGTGGCCAAGGCCGCGGCCGAGTCGAGCTCGCTGCCGCTGTTCCGCTATATCGGCGGCCCGAATGCCCACGTCCTGCCCGTGCCGATGATGAACATCATCAATGGCGGCGCCCATGCCGATAACCCGATCGACATGCAGGAATTCATGATCCTGCCCGTGGGCGCCGAGTCCATTGCCCATGCCGTGCAGATCGGCTCGGAGATATTCCATACGCTGAAGAAGGGGCTCGCTGCGGACGGCCACAATACCAATGTGGGCGACGAAGGCGGCTTCGCGCCGAACCTGAGTTCGGCAGAGGCGGCGCTCGAGTACATCGTGCGCTCGATCGAGAAGACCGGCTACAGCGCCGGCAAGGACGTCTATCTCGGCCTCGACTGCGCTTCGACCGAGTACTTCAAGGGCGGCAGGTACGAGATGGCGGGCGAGGGCAAGTCGCTCACCTCAGAAGAGAACGCGCAGTTCCTCGCCGGGCTGGTGGACAAGTTCCCGATCATCACCATCGAGGATGGCATGGCCGAGGACGACTGGGACGGCTGGAAGGCGCTCACCGAACTCCTGGGCAAGAAGGTGCAGCTCGTCGGAGACGACCTGTTCGTCACCAATACCGAGCGGCTGAAGTCCGGCATCAGGATGGGCGTCGCCAACTCGATCCTCGTCAAGGTGAACCAGATCGGCTCGCTCTCCGAGACCCTCGACGCCGTCGATACCGCGCACCGCGCCGGCTACACCTCGGTCATGTCGCACCGGTCCGGCGAGACCGAGGATTCGACCATCGCGGACCTCGCCGTTGCCTGCAACTCGGGGCAGATCAAGACCGGGTCGCTGTCGCGTTCGGATCGGCTGGCCAAGTACAACCAGCTCATCCGCATCGAGGAGCAACTGGGCTCGGCGGCGAAGTATGCCGGCCGCGGCATCCTCAAGGGCTGACGGACGGATGGGGTGCGGCCGCTGTTGCGGCACCCCGTTCCCTTCCGGCTCACGCGGGGCGGGCCCGTCGCCCGCGTATCGGGTTTGTTGCAGCGGCGGGGAGGGCGCTGCAACCGGCCGTTAATTCCCTCTGAACTATGTTGGCGCCGTCACTCTGATCGGTTCGCCATGCCCACTCGCCTCAAACGTCCAGCCTTCTGGCGCCATGTTGCCGTTGCGCTGGGACTCATCGCGTTCCAGGGCTACCTGGGCTACAGCGTGGTCACCGGGCAGTTCGGCATCGAGAGCCAGGATGCGCTCGAGGTCGAGATCGACGAGTTGAAGGCGAGGTCGAGCGCGCTGCAGGCCGAGATCGATTCCTATCGGCACAGGATCGATCTCTTCCAGGCCACCCGGCTTGATCCAGACCTTGTTTCCGAGCGGGCGAGGGCGCTGCTTTCGATGTCGCAGCCGACGGATATCGTCGTGATGGTCGATCCGCGTACTGGTAAACCCGTTTCCAGTTCAGCCGCGATATCAACCACAGATCAGTTAACCGAAATTATCGATGCAGGAACAGACTGATAGAGCTGTTTCTTAATGTGATAGCGGGATTCGCTTCCGCCACATTTGTGCGCTAGACTGTCGTGGAAGCGATCTGACCATGGTCGCGGACACGATGCGGCATACCCTATACCGGAGCTCAGCCCCATGGCGCGCAAAGCGGTGGCCAATACGGCCCAGTCCAACGTCCCCGAACTCAGCAAGGAACAGGAACTCTCCGCTTACCGCGACATGCTGCTCATCCGCCGCTTCGAGGAGAAGGCCGGCCAGATGTACGGCATGGGGCTGATCGGCGGTTTCTGCCACCTCTACATCGGGCAGGAAGCCGTGGTCACCGGCGTGACCATGGCGTCGAAGAAGGGCGAGGACGCCCAGATCACCGGCTACCGCGACCATGGCCACATGCTGGTCATGGGCCTTGATCCCAGGGGCGTGATGGCCGAGCTCACCGGACGGCACGGCGGCCTGTCGAAAGGCAAGGGCGGCTCGATGCACATGTTCTCCAACGAGCACCGCTTCTACGGCGGCAACGGCATCGTCGGCGCACAGGTGTCGCTCGGCACCGGGCTTGCCTTCGCCTCGAAGTACCGGGACGACGGCACGGTCTCGATCTCGTACTTCGGCGACGGCGCCGCGAACCAGGGCCAGGTCTACGAGAGCTTCAACATGGCCAAGCTCTGGAACCTGCCGGCCATCTACATCGTCGAGAACAACCGCTACGGCATGGGCACCTCGGTCGAGCGTGCCTCGGGCCAGCCGGATTTCTCCAAGCGCGGCCTCTCCTTCGGCATCGAGGGCGAGCAGGTCGACGGGATGGACGTGCGCCTCGTCCACGACGCCGCCAAGCGCGCCATCGAGCATGCTCGGTCCGGCCAGGGTCCGTACATCCTCGAGATGCTGACCTACCGCTATCGCGGACACTCCATGTCCGACCCGGCCAAGTACCGGTCCAAGGACGAGGTCTCGACCATGCGTGCCGAGCGCGACCCGATCGAGCAGGTGAAGAACCGCATCCTCGAGAAGCGCTACGGCACCGAGGAGAGCCTCAAGGAAATCGAGACCGAGATCCGCGCCATCGTCACCGAGGCGGCGGACTTCGCGACCTCCGATCCGGAGCCGGCGGCGTCCGAGCTCTGGACCGACGTCTACGCACCCGCCTGATCGGCGCACCCTATCGATCTCCCGCTGGAGACCTGTCGAATGCCTACTATCCTGATGCCCGCGCTGTCGCCGACCATGGAGGAGGGGAAACTCTCCAAGTGGCTCGTCAAGGAGGGTGACACCGTGAAGCCGGGCGACGTCCTGGCCGAGATCGAAACCGACAAGGCGACCATGGAGGTCGAGAGCGTCGACAGTGGCGTCGTCAACAAGATCATCGTGCCCGAAGGGACCGAGGGCGTGAAGGTGAATGCCCCGATCGCCGTCGTGCTCGGCGAAGGCGAGGAGCCGGGTGACGAGAGCCAGCAGGCCGCACAGCGGGCGCCCGAACCGGTGAGCGCCGAAGCCGTGGCCGAGGCGAGCGCCGCCCCGACCCC
>JAEYZJ010000123.1 GCA_023430705.1 Pseudomonadota bacterium
CGCCTGCGTCGTGGCGTTGAGAATGTGGGACAGCAGCCGGCCGATCTCGGAGTAGAGCACGCGGATCAGCTGGCCGCGGAACGGCACTTCGATCCCGAGCAGCTTTTCCACTGCGAGGCAGAAGGCATGCTCCTGGTTCATCGGCGCGACGTAGTCGAGCCGGTCGAAATAGGGCACGGCCTGCAGGTAGGTCTTGGTCTCGATCAGCTTCTCGGTGCCGCGATGCAGCAGGCCGATATGCGGATCCACGCGCTCCACCACCTCGCCGTCGAGCTCGAGGATGAGCCGCAGCACGCCGTGCGCCGACGGGTGGATCGGGCCGAAGTTGATCGTGAAATTGCGGACGTCGACTTCGGACATCAGTTCTTCGCTTTCTCGTCGCCGGGCAGCACGTAGTCGGTGCCTTCCCAGGGCGACAGGTAGTCAAACTGCCGGAATTCCTGCTGCAGCTTCACCGGCTCGTAGACGACGCGCTTGCGCTCCTCGTCGTAGCGCACCTGGACGTAGCCCGTGGTGGGGAAGTCCTTGCGCAGCGGATAGCCGTCGAAGCCGTAGTCGGTGAGGATACGGCGCAGGTCTGGGTGGCCGGTGAAGAGGATGCCGTACAGGTCGTAGGTTTCGCGCTCGAACCAGTTGGCGCCCGGCCAGATGCCGGTCAGCGACGGCACGGGGGTGCTGTCGTCGGTCGTCAGCTTGAGGCGGACGCGCAGGTTCTGCCGCGGGCTCAGCAACTGGTAGACCACCTCGAAGCGCTCCTCGCGCTCGGGATAGTCGACGCCGCAGATGTCCGAGATGGCGATGAAGGCCTCGTGGTCGTGCAGGAACGTCGCCACGTCGAGCAGCGTGTCGCGCGTGACCAGCAGCGTCAGCTCGCCATAGGCCATCCGGTGGTCGACGACCTTGTCGCCGAGTGCGTTGCGCGCGCGTTCGGCAAGCGCCGCGAGCGGTGAAGGAGTGGGGCCGTCAATCATGGCCGATCCTATCGTTCAATCGTGCCGGTGCGGCGGATCTTCTTCTGCAGCAGCAGGATGCCGTACAACAAGGCCTCAGCGGTCGGCGGGCAGCCCGGGACGTAGATGTCCACCGGCATGACACGGTCGCAGCCGCGCACCACCGAGTAGGAATAGTGATAGTAGCCGCCGCCGTTGGCGCAGCTGCCCATCGAGATGACGTAGCGCGGCTCCGGCATCTGGTCGTAGACCTTGCGCAGGGCGGGCGCCATCTTGTTGGTCAGCGTCCCGGCGACGATCAGCACGTCGGCCTGGCGCGGCGAAGCGCGCGGCGCGGTGCCGAATCGCTCGATGTCGTAGCGCGGCATCGACATCTGGATCATCTCGACGGCGCAGCAGGCGAGGCCGGTCTGCATCCACATCAGCGAACCGGTGCGCGCCCAGGTGATGAGCTGCGAGGCGGTCGTCGCGAGAAAACCCTTGTCGGCGAGTTCGGCGTTCACTTCCGTCATGAACGGATCGTCAGCGCCTACCGGCTTGTTGGTGCGGGGATCGATGATCCCCTTGGGCTGCGGAGCAACCAGGGTGCCTTCGGTCAATCCCATTCCAGCGCGCCTTTCTTCCACTCGTAGATGAAGCCGACGGTCAGGACGCCGAGGAAGATCATCACCGACCAGAAGCCGAACCAGCCGACATCGCGGAACGCCACTGCCCAGGGGAACAGCAGCGCCACCTCCAGGTCGAAGACGATGAACAGGATCGAGACCAGGTAGAAGCGCACATCGAACTTCATGCGCGCGTCGTCGAAGGCCTCGAAACCTGCCTCGAACGCGGACACCTTTTCGGGGTCCGGCTTCTTGTAGGCGAGGACGAAGGGGGCAATCATCAGGGCCAGGCCGATAACCGCAGCCAGGCCGACAAAGATGAGAATCGGCAGGTAGTTGCTGAGCAACTCGTTCATTGTGCAGCCTAATGGTCCGCCGGTGGGAGGTACCGGCATTCGCGCGGTCAGGCAGGCAATTGTGGGCCCGCCAGGCGACGCGATTTCGTGTGGCACGGGCTTAGCCCACGCCCACAGGCGTTTCAAGAAAAACTAATGCTGATCATTACGGTCAACTTATGATCGAAATCCGGCCGTAACCCTTGCTGCACAAGGGTTCCGCGGCAGGGTCCGGATTGCGGATCGCCAGACTGTCAACAGCGCGCGACATCGGGTGCGGTCGTCGCTGGAATATCGGCCTGCGCTAGAAGTGGAAGCGCGCGCCGAGCGTGAACTGGTTCTTGGGGTTGTCGCCCTCGACCGAGAAGCTGCGCGTGTACTCGGCATTGAGCGACATCGCGTCGTTGACGGCGAACTCGACGCCGCCGCCGGCAAGGAAGTCGCTCTCGCCGGTACCGGTCAGTTCGAGCCCATAGCCGGCCGAGGCGTAGGCGAGCAGGTCGGGGGTCAGGAGCACGCCGCCGCGGCCTGTGACCCTGCCGTAGGCCGTGTCCAGCGTATCGCTGGTCAGGCCCTGCAAAGCCACCTCGCCGCCCACGAGGAAGAAATCGAACTGTGCGTTGACGCCAGCCGCGACGCCCACGCCGACTTCGGTGTCACGCTGCTCGCTCGTCTGCACGACGCCGTAGACGCCCGCGTAGAAGCCGTTCCAGTCGAAAGCCGACTCGGCCACCGGAACGCCGGCGCCGGTCGACTGCACGGGCACGGTGATGAGATCGGAGGCCTGCACGGCCCCTGCCCCGCAGGCCCACAAAGCAACGGCATGGAGCAGACGTCGCAACATCCGCATGCGGTTCTCCTTGGTCGCCTCCCAGCGTCCCAATGCGATACGGCGTCTGCGGTTCCGCTTCGCGCCAGCTCAGACCCGGTCAACCCACGCGAAGCGCAAGCAGTGAGTCGACAATTATGATGCTAACCGACTTTGGCTGAACCGAGGCTGACTGAGGCAGACGGTTTTGGCCACGCATTCCGGCAGGCGCGCCGTTCACGTTCGCTTGAACCGACCTGGCGTTCGCAGGGCGCTGGAAGCTGACCAAAGCTGTGTTGAAGATTGGGTTTGGGGATGCTGCACACCCTGAAAGGGTGGCGCGAGAGACGGGGCTCGAACCCGCGACCTCCGGCGTGACAGGCCGGCGCTCTAACCAACTGAGCTACTCCCGCAGCGCTTGCGAACAAGTCATCCGCGCAACGTGGCGTCCGTTTAGAGGGCGTTCCGGGGAGTGTCAAGCGCATTAGGAGAGGTTTTTGCGAACTCATCCACAGAGCGGCGAGAAACGCAGAAAAAGCACGTCACTTACGCGACGTGTGCCGAACTCTTGAAGCGACGTGTAAGGAACAGCCGGGCACCGGCTGCTGCGCAATCCGCCGCAATGTCGGGAAGCCGCTACGCGGCAGGGTGGTGGGCGGTGACGGTCTCGAACCGCCGACCCTCTCGGTGTAAACGAGATGCTCTACCAACTGAGCTAACCGCCCATCGAACCGCAGGCAATACCGTAGCGGCGATGCGGCCCTAACTAGGGTCTCGCCCGGCGGGCGTCAACCCAAATGAGAATGGCCCCGGCGACATACGCTCGGGGCCATCGTGGTCAAACAGACCGGAACGCAAGACTTAGTTGATCGCGTCCTTGAGGCCCTTGCCGGGCTTGAACTTGGCCTGGTTGGAGGCCGGGATGTTGATCTCGGCGCCAGTGGCCGGATTGCGGCCGACGGAAGCTTTGCGCTTGGACACGGCGAACGTGCCGAAGCCCACCAGACGAACCTCCTCACCCTTCTTCAGCGAAGCGGTGATCGCGTCGAAGACGGCATCGACGGCCAGCCCGGCGTCAGCCTTGGTCAGGCCCGCCTTGTCGGCGACGACGCCGATCAGATCGTTCTTGTTAGACATAGCGTTTCCTCACAGTGGGATGCCCGCCTTGGAGGGCGAACCAAAACGCCGAGACCCTTCTTCGATTCTGACCGGAACGCAAGGAATTCCGGGCTTCTCCGCCGCTTGGCCTCAGCAATCCTGTTAATGACCCGTCAATTTTGGCCCAACTTTGTCACGCTTCAGGCGACGGCGTGACAACGGGCGTCCTGCGAATCCCCAACAGCAATGGCAGGGCCAGGAGGTACACGGCCCCTCCGACGATCCAGATCAGCCCCGGCCAGGTCGGTTTCAGCTCGAAGTAGATGAACGAGAAGAACAGCGGGCCGAACACGGCGGAGAGGCTCACGAGGCTCGCCAGGACGCCCTGCAGCTTGCCCTGGTTGTCGGCATCCACCTGGCGGGTGGTGAGCGACTGCAGGGCCGGCATGCCGATGCCGCCGAGGGCGAACAGCGGGGCGAGCGCGAAGAGGATCCAGCCCTGGGTCGCAAAGCCCAGAATCAGGAGTGCCGTGAGTTCGCAGGCCATGCCGAGGACGAGCGCCCATCGCTCCCCCAGCCGCGCCGCGGCCGGGCCCGTCAGCAGGGCCTGGGCGCCGGCATGGAACAATCCGAAGGCGCCGAGCGAGGCCCCGATCATGAGCCCGTTCCAGGCAAACATGTCCTGTCCGAACAGGGCCCATACGGTTCCGTACATCGTGCCGACGAAGTTCATGATCACGAAGATCGCCATGAGCGGCAGCAGCGGCGCGAAGCTCATGGCCCAGCCGAGGGGGCGGAACGGGTTGAGCGTCTGCAGGTCGAACTTGGTGCCGGGTACGCCCTTGCGCGACTCGGGCAGCACGAACAGGGCCAGCGCGAAGTTCAGCCCGTTCAGTACGGCGGCCAGCAGGAACGGCGCGCGCACCCAGATGTCGCCGAGAATACCGCCGAGCACCGGCCCGATGATGAAGCCGATGCCGAACATGGCGTGGAAGTAGCCGAAACGGCGGGCCCGCTCGTCTTCGGCGGAAATATCGGTGATGTAGGCCGTCGCCACGGCCATGTTGGCGCTCGTGATGCCGGCAACGGCGCGGCCGACGACCAGCAGCCACAGTTGCGGCGCGAAGGCCATGATCAGGTAGTCGATGGCCGCGCCGGCCAGCGAGACCAGCAGCACAGGCCGCCGCCCGTAGCGGTCGCTCAGCACGCCCAGCACCGGGGAAAACAGGAACTGCATCGCCGAATAGAGGGCGAGCATCACCCCCAGGAGCAACGCCACGTCCTGGGTATGGGCCACGTCCTCGAGCAGGCGTGGCAGAATCGGGAAGATGAGGCCTATGCCGATCGCATCGAGCGTGACGGCAGCGAGAATGACGACAAGAGCTCGGTTCAAGGCGGGGGCCCTCCACTCCTTCCGACTCGGGGGTATGTTCTATATTCGTTCCCGCCATCGGCAGCAAACGAAACAGTCTGTCCGGTAGCGCACCTGCCGGCGTTCCGCGGCGGCAGGTCAGGTTCCGCCCCAGAAATGAAGACGGCGCCCCGGGGGCGCCGTCCTGTCGGTCTTGGTCTTCCGCCTAGTGCGGCAGCCCCGAAGTGGCCTCGTCCCCTTCCGGGGTCTCGATCGCCGGGGCGGCCGCGGCCTTGTCCTCGTCGTACTGCCACTCGATGGGCTCGGGCTGGCGGACGAGGGCGCGGCTCAGCACTTCCTGCATGCGGCTGACCGGGATGATCTCCATGCCCTGGGTCACGTTCTCCGGGATCTCCTTGAGATCGCGGGTGTTCTCCTCGGGGATCAGCACGGTCTTGATGCCGGAGCGGAGCGCCGCGAGCAGCTTCTCCTTGAGGCCGCCGATGGGCAGCACCCTGCCCCGCAGCGTCACCTCGCCGGTCATCGCCACGTCGTTGCGGACCGGGATGCCGGTCATCAGCGACACGATGGCGGTTGCCATCGCGATACCTGCCGACGGGCCATCCTTCGGCGTCGCGCCCTCGGGCACGTGCAGGTGGATGTCGCGGGTGTCGAACAGCGGCGGCTTGATGCCCAGTTCAACAGCCTGGCTGCGCACGAAACCCGAAGCGGCCGTGATGGATTCCTTCATCACTTCCTTGAGGTTGCCCGTGACCGTCATGCGGCCCTTGCCGTGCGTCATCACGCCTTCGATCGTCAGGATCTCGCCACCGACCGAGGTCCAGGCGAGGCCCGTGACCGCGCCGATCTGCGGCTCGGCATCGAGCTTGTCGTTCCGGAAGAACGGCGGGCCGAGATACTCCTCGAGCAGTTCGGGCGTGACGACGATCTTGGCGACCTTCTTGGTCATGATGTCGCGAACGGCCTTGCGCATCAGCTTGCTCAGCTCGCGCTTGAGGTTACGGACGCCCGCCTCGCGGGTGTAGTTCCGCACCACGGCCATCAGTTGGTCATCGTCGAGGACGAATTCCTTGGGCTGCAGGCCGTTCTCCTTCAGCGTCTCCGGGATCAGGTGACGGCGCGCGATCTCGAACTTCTCGTCCTCGGTGTAACCCGACAGACGGATGATCTCCATGCGGTCCATCAGCGGGCCGGGGATGTTGAGCGTGTTCGACGTGGTGACGAACATCACGTCGCTCAGGTCGTAGTCGACCTCGAGGTAGTGGTCGTTGAACGTCGCGTTCTGCTCCGGATCCAGCACCTCGAGCAGCGCCGAGGACGGGTCGCCGCGGAAGTCCTGGCCCATCTTGTCGATCTCGTCGAGCAGGAACAGCGGGTTGGACTTGCCCGCCTTCTTCAGCGACTGGATCACCTTGCCCGGCATGGAGCCGATATAGGTCCGGCGGTGGCCGCGGATTTCGGCCTCGTCACGGACGCCGCCGAGCGCCATGCGCACGAACTCGCGGCCGGTCGCCTTGGCGATCGACTTGCCGAGCGAGGTCTTGCCGACGCCCGGAGGGCCGACGAGGCAGAGGATCGGCCCCTTGAGCTTGCCCGTGCGGGACTGCACGGCCAGGTACTCGAGGATGCGTTCCTTGACCTTCTCGAGGCCGTAGTGATCCTCGTCCAGCACCTTCTCGGCGAAGATCAGGTCGCGCTTGACCTTGCTCTTCTTGCCCCAGGGGAGCGAGAGCAGCCAGTCGAGATAGTTGCGGACGACCGTCGCCTCGGCGGACATCGGGCTCATGGTCTTGAGCTTTTTCAGCTCCCCGTCGGCCTTCAGCCGCGCTTCCTTGGAAAGCTTGGTCTTCTTGATCTTCTCTTCGAGTTCGGTCAGCTCGTTCGAGCCTTCCTCGCCGTCGCCCAGCTCGCGCTGGATCGCCTTCATCTGCTCGTTGAGATAGTACTCGCGCTGCGTCTTCTCCATCTGCCGCTTGACGCGGCTGCGGATGCGCTTTTCGACCTGCAGCACACCGATCTCGCCTTCCATCAGGCCAGGAATCTTCTGCAGGCGCTCGGCGACCGAAACGGTCGAGAGCAGCTCTTCCTTCTCGTTGATCTTGATCACGAGGTGGCTGGCTATGGTGTCTGCGAGCTTGGAAGCGTTGTCGATCTGGCTGACGGCGGTCACCACCTCGGCCGAGATTTTCTTGTTGAGCTTCACATAGCTCTCGAACTCGGTCTGGGCGGAGCGGGCCAGGGCCTCGATCTCGACGGGGTCGCCGGCGGGCTCCTCGAGGATGGTGGCCTCGGCCTCGAAATAGTCCTGCGTCTGCAGGTAGCGGTCGATCTTGGCGCGATGCAGGCCCTCGACCAGCACCTTCACGGTGCCATCGGGAAGCTTGAGCAACTGCAGCACGGAGGCAATCGTGCCCGTGGCGTAAATCTCTTCAGGCGACGGATCGTCGTCCTGGGCATTCTTCTGGGTGACGACCAGAATGTGCTTGTCGTCGCGCATGACCTCTTCGAGGGCCTTCACCGATTTCTCGCGGCCAACGAACA
>JAEYZJ010000220.1 GCA_023430705.1 Pseudomonadota bacterium
ATAGGGCGGCACGTTCCAGACGACGGTCTCGAGCTTGATCGGCGTGGCGACGCCGGACTCGGCGATCAGCGCCTTGGCCTTCTCGATATCGAGCGAGTAGGGGTTGTAGTCGATGCCGCCGCCCAGGAACCCGTCCGGGATCATGGTCTGGTGCACCTTGATCGTGCCCTTGCCGATGGTGTCGGCGATGCCCTGGTAGTCGACGCCCCACTTGATCGCCTCGACGACCTTGGGGTTGCTCAGCGCCTCGTTACGGACGTTGAGGCCGAAATAGTACATGGTGGACGAGACGCCCTCCTGCACCGCGATGTCGGCATTGCCGGCGATGGCGCCGATATCGTCCGGGCCGAGCTTGTTGGCGATGTCGATGTCGCCCTTCTCGAGCGCCAGGCGCTGCGTCGCCGATTCCGGCATGTGCTGCAGGAACACGCGGTCGACGCCCGGGGCGGTGCCCCAGTAGTTCTCGTTGCGGCTGAGCAGGATCGAGACCTTGGGGTCCCACCTGGTCAGCACGTACGGGCCCGAGCCCGCCGAGTTCTCGGACTTGAGCCAGGCATTGCCGTAGTCGTTGCCGCCGTCGGGCAGGGTGGCCTCGTGCTGCTTGACCAGTTCGCTGTCGACGATGCCGCCGGTGAAGGACGACAGCACGTAGAGCACGAAGCTCGGCGCGTACTTCTGGTCGACTTCGAACTGCAGCGTGGCGTCGTCGATCGCCTTGATCTTCTCTTCGACATTATCCCGCGTCAGCCCGAACTGGTTCAGGATGAAGGAGATGCGGCTGTCGATCAGGATGACGCGGCGCAGCGAGTACTCGGCGTCGCGCGCCGTCACCGGGTTGCCCGAGGCGAACCTGGCGTTCGGGTTCATCTTGAAGGTGAAGGTCTTGCCGTCTTCCGACACCGACCAGCTCTCGGCGAGGACGCCGGTGATCTTGGTCGGATCGGCCGGATCGAAGCTCACCAGCGGCTGGTAGATCTGCTGGCTGGCCAGCACGCCGCCGACTTCCGACACTTCGGCCGGGTCGAGCGTGATGATGTCGTCGATCGCGTCGGCGATGACGAGCGTGTTGTTCGGTGTTGCGGCAATCGCGCCGGACGCGGTCATTAACGCGCCGACGGCGACCGCCATGAGCGTCTTGAGCAAACGCATGACAGTCTCCCTGGTTGAGGACCCGGCGTTGCCGCCGGTTAGGCGTAGTCGTTATCTCTCGCTGATCCCGTTGAAGGCGAAGGTCAGCGCAGCGATGGGCAGAAGGGCTTCGATCCCGGCAAGGGCGCGAGCCGTGAAGATGCCGGCATCGCCGAGCAGCGCGACCACTCCGCGCGTCTCGCCGGCGATGACGATGGGAAAGCACGAGCAGGCGCCGTAGCCCATGGCGACGAGCCCGTCCGTCTCGGGGAGGAACGCCGCCATGCCGGCGACGCTGTCGCCGATCACCGGCTGCTGCTCGACGAGGATGCGGCGGTTCCACGGGCTGTCGTCGACCGGGTCGACGTTGCCGACGGGAAAGTTCACCGGGTCGGACGTGCCGATGCGGTGCGTCACCGAGCGGTCCGGCGCCGTGGCGATGAAGGTCGCGGTGCGCACCCCCGGAATGGCGGTGAACAGCCCCGACAGCACCGCGAACAGGGCCTCGGGTCCGCTGGCAAGGGCCGCGGCAAGTCGCTTGGCGACGGTGGGATCGATGGTCGTCATTCCGGAAACAGTCTCATTGTGCCGACCCACAGCTCGATCGCCGTATCGCGGCCGACATTGGTGCCCTGGTGCGGCTTGCGGCTGTCGAAATGCAGCGTGTCGCCGGCCCTGAGCTCGTACTTGACCCCGTCCACCTCGTAGAGCATCTCGCCCGCGACGAGATAGACGAACTCCTCGCCCTCGTGCCGCATCACCTCGGAGGCGTGCCCCGGCGGGACGTGCGAGATGCAGGCATTGAGCTGCGCCTCGGGAAAGCCGCGCTCGAGGAACTCGTAGTAGCGCGAGGTGCCGCCGACCTTGTAGGTCTGCCGCTGGCCCGAGTGGGTGACGACACTGTGCCGGTGCGCGGGCGAGCCCGAGACGAACTGGTCGACCGTCGTCTCGAGCGCCTTGGCGAGGTTGTAGAGCGAGGCCAGCGACGGCGTGGAGATGCCGCGCTCGATCTGGCTGATGAAGCCGATCGTCAGGTTGGCCTCCTCGGCCACCTGCTGCTGCGTCTTGCCCAGTGCCTTGCGCCGGTCCTTGAGCCGCGATCCCAGCGTCGGGTCGATCAGGGCCGCTGCCTCAGCCCCCTCGGAACGCTTCTCGAACTTAAGTACTGGCACGCATGCCCCCGTTAATTTTAGTCACACTAAATTAGCGGGCCGCGGAGTCAACGGTCTCCATTGCCGCGGCAGGGCCCGATCCTCCCCCTGCGAAGCGGGGGAGGGGGAGCAGTGCAGCTGGTGGAGGGGGAAGAGGGCCTCGGTTCAGCCCTGCGCCAGTTCCCACGCAATGGTGCGCCGCAGGGCCTGCTCCTCCGGCACGATCTCGCGATAGCCCAGCTCCTCGCGGATGCGCCGGGAGTCGAGGGTGAGCGGATAGCTGAGGTCGCTGGCTTCCGCCCGGTCGGCGAGCACGCCATCGGCCTCGGGCTCGACCAGCACGATCTCGCTGTCGACGCCCATCAGCGTCAGGATGGTACGGGCCCAGTCGGCCTGCGTGCGCACGAAGGGTTGCGCCACGTTGTAGATGCGGCCCGCCGCCTCCTCCATGGTGGCGGCCAGCGCCAGCGCCTCGGCCACGTCGTCGATATAGGCATAGGAGTTGAGCCAGGCCGCGCCGCGCTTGTCGAGCCGGAACGGCTCCCCGGCCTTCGCGCCCTTGATCGCCCAGGCGAAGCGGCGCTGCTTGTCGCCCGGCCCGAAGATCATCGGCAGCCGCATCACGGTGGCCTGCGGCGCGCCATGCGCCAGGGCGTATTCCTCGATCGGGATCTTGTCGTAGTCCTCGAACAGGTCGTTCTCGACCCCCTTGGGCCGGCGCTCGTTGCCCCGGTATGGGTAGCGCAGCCCGCGCAGCGGCGAGTCCTCGGTCGCGGGCTCGGGCCGCACCGCCGGGCTCTCCTTGCGCAGCAGGCCGCCATAGTTCGAGTAGACGTCGGTGGAGCTGACGAGCACGTAGCGCGCCCCGGCCTGGCCCGTCGCCTCGATCACCGGCTGGCTGTTCCTCAGGCTCAGCGCGAAGATGTCGATCACGGCATCGACCTCATGGGCCTTGAGCAGCTCGGCGATGCGGTCACCGTCCATCCGGTCCGCCTTCTCGAACCTCACCCCGTCGGCAAGCTCCACCGGGCTCTGGCCGCGGGCGATGACGAGCACGTCCCTGCCGGTGTCGCGCAGGCGCCTGGCGGTGGCCGTGCCGAGGAACCCCGTGCCCGAAACGATCGCGATGGTCATTGCGCCGACTCCTTTTCATGAAAGGCGGCGACACTGGGGGAGGGCGGCGTCACGTTCAACCCCGTCCCGCCAGCGGGGGACAATCCGCCTCAGTGCGGCAGGTTCAGCGGCTCGCCATGGCTGCGCAGCACCATGCCCACCGCCCCCATGCAGGCGCCGTTGTCGGCAAAGGCGCTCGGCCTCAGCTGGGTGCGCGCATAGTCGGGCATGTCGCGGCCCTTGACGAGGCTGTAGCGGTTGAAGCTCTCGGTCAGCGGATCGAGCAGGAGCGAGCCCGCCATGGCGAGCCGCCCGCTGACCACGACGAGCGCCGGATTGAACACCGAGCCGATGAGCCCGAGCCCGCGGCCTCCGGCCTCCCCGGCGCGCCGGATCAGTTGCGCGCAGGTCGCGTCGCCGGCGAGCGCCAGCTGCACCACGTCCGCGATCCTGAGCGAGCGGCCGGCATGCTGCTCGGCCTCGGTCAGGGCCTCGCGAAAGCTCGCATAGACCTCGAGGCAGCCCCGGTTGCCGCAGCGGCAGAGCGGCCCGTTCGGATCGACCACCACATGCCCGAACTCGCCCGCGCCGCCGGCGATGCCGCGCAGCACCCGGCCGCCCGACACGATCGCCCCGCCGACCCCGAGGTCGAGCGTATAGACGATGAAGTCCTCGAAGCCCTGCGCCGCGCCCCACGTCATCTCGGCGATGGCCGAGCAGTTGCTCTCGTTGTCGGCAAAGATCGGGGCGTCGAACATCGGCCCGAACACCTCGTAGAGGTCGACCCCGGCCCAGCTGGGAATGCCGCCGCGCATCACCTGCCCGGTGATCGGGCTGACCGGCCCGCCGACCGCGATCCCCACCCCCAGCAGCCCGTCGGGCGACCGCCACTGCTCGGCATAGGCGGCTGCGATGAGCTCGCGCACCACCTCGGCGCCCTTCTGCGGCGTATAGTCGGGCTCGACCAGCGCCGTCTTGTCGGACAGCACCCGGTGCGACACGTCGGCGACGATGACCTGGATCTCCGATTGCCCGATCAGGATCCCGATGCAGGTGCCCGCTTCCGGGTTGAGCGTCAGCGTCGTCGCCGGACGTCCCACGCTGCCCGCCGGCTCGCTTCCGGTCTCGACCACCATGTTGGAGCGCCTGAGCTCGGAGAGGGCCGTCGACACGGTCGACTTGGCCAGTCCGGTCAGTCGCGCGAGCTGCGCCGCGCTCATGCTGCCGCGCTCGCTGAGCGTGCGCACGATCCGGCTCGTGGGGGTCTCCACCGAGCGGTCGGCAAGCAGCGATTTGAGCTCGATCTTGTTCAGGAACCGCTCCCCCAATCGCGTTGACAACCCAAATAAGTTCACCATAGAACTAATGCGGCGGTGCGCATGGAGGATGAGCACCGCTCAAGGGAAAGCGCAAGTGGCCACAGGGGCCGACCGCAAGAGTCGGATGGGCCGCTGGCGCTTCAAGGGAGAGAGACAATTATGACCTTCACGACCAGGGTCGCGGCTGCCGCGACCACGATGCTTGCTGCCGCGCTGCTTTCGAGCACGGCGATGGCCGCCCCCAAGGTGCTGATGCTGCACCAGTGGGCTTCCGGCAACGACGCGGCCTCGATTGCCAAGCTCGGCGAGATGTTCACCGCTGCCGGGGGCGCCTGGGAGCAGACCGCCATCGCCGGTCACACCGCCAACACCCTCGCCAAGCTGCGCGCCGACGTCGTGGCCGGCAACGCCCCGGCCGCGGTGCAGCTGAAGGGCCCGGAAATCGCCGAGTGGAACGCCACCGGCGGCACCGCCGACATGGATGAGCTCGCCACCGCCGAGGGCTGGGACGCCGTCGTCGCACCCGAGCTGCTGCCGGTGATGAAGCCGGAGGGCAAGTGGGTTGCCGCTCCGATGAACATCCACCGCATCAACTGGATCTGGGGCAACAAGGCCGCCATGGAAGGCGTCGGCGTCACCGAGCTTCCCAAGACGTGGGCCGAGTTCAACGACGCCTGCGAGAAGGCCATCGCCGGCGGCAAGATCTGCCTCGCGCACCTCTCCGCCGACTGGACCGACGCCACCACGTTCGAGACCATCGTCTACGGCCAGGACCTCGACCTCTACAAGAAGGCCTTCGTCGAGGGCGACGTCGACGCGCTGCGCTCCGAGGGGATGATCAAGGCGTTCGACCAGATGCGCCTCATGGTCTCCAAGTACATGGACCCGGCGATCGCCGGCCGCGACTACGACACCGCCTCCAACCTGATGGTCAACGGCGAAGCGCTGTTCTTCATCATGGGCGACTGGGAACTGGGCACCATCAAGTCGGTGGGCCATGAGCCCGGCGGCGACATCCTGTGCGGCCAGTCCCCGACCGACTGGGGCAAGCCGGGCTTCATCCTGAACTCGGACTCGGTGGTGTTCTTCAAGCAGAACAACCCGGACTACCAGGAAGGCCAGAAGCTGCTCGCCAGCCTGATCCTGTCCCCTGACTTCCAGAAGACCTTCAACATCGCCAAGGGCTCGATTCCGGCCCGCCTCGACGTCGACCTGTCGGACGGCTTCAACATCTGCCAGCAGCAGAGCCAGGAGGCGCTCAAGGCCTCCATCGCCGACGGCTCGCTGGTCCGCTCCATGGCGCACAACATGACCGTGCTCCAGAAGTATCGCGGCGCCATGATGGACACGATCACCGAGTTCGTGAACACGCCCGAGATGACCTCCGAGGAAGCGGCCAACACCATGGCTGACGCCGTCGAAGCACAGATGTAGGCTTCCTTCCGAAGCAATCGGCCGCGGTGCCTGTCTGCCGCGGCCGGTTCCTTTTTCTACTTGTGCGGAGGGGGAGCCCGTGAGTAGTGCCGGATATTCCGCCATGGCCGGCGGAGCGGGGCTTTGGGACAAGCTCAAGCGCTGGGGGCCGATCTTCGTCATCGCCCCGTCGATCGTGGCGTCGTTCGTCTATGTCTTCGTCTTCGCGGGCTGGACGTTCTACATCTCGCTCAGCGACTCGACGCTGCTGCCGACCTACGGCTTCCGCGGCCTCGAGAACTACTTCAGCCTGTGGGCCAACCGCCGCTGGGGCGTCGCCTACTCGAACCTGTTCTTCTTCTCGACCTTCTATGTGTTCGGCGCGATGGCCATCGGGCTGACGCTCGCCATCCTGCTCGACCAGAAGATCCGGGCCGAGAGCTTCTGGCGCACCATGTACATGTACCCCCTGGCGGTGAGCTTCATCGTCACCGGTACGGTCTGGCAGTGGCTCTACAATCCGACCGGCGGCATCCAGTTCCTGGTCAACTCGCTCGGCTGGACCGACTTCCAGTTCGCGCTGACCACCGACCGCAAGAACGCCATCTGGGCCATCATCCTCACCGGCATCTGGCAGAGCGCCGGCTTCACGATGGCGCTGTTCCTTGCCGGGCTGCGCTCGGTCGACAACGACATCATCAAGGCCGCCTCGATCGACGGCGCCTCCACCTTCCGCATCTACCGCAAGGTGATCCTGCCCTCGATCGCGCCGATCTTCGTCGCCGTGGCGGTGGTGCAGCTGCAGGCCGCCATCAAGACCTTCGACCTCGCCGTGGCGCTGACCAATTCGGGCCCCGGCATCTCCACCACCTTCCCCGCCACCTACGTCTACGACCTGATGTTCCAGCGGGGCCAGATCGGCGAGGGCGCTGCCGCCGCCATGATGATCCTTGCGGCCCTCGCCGTGGTGCTGGTGCCCTATGCGCTCTATCTGACGTGGCGCCGCAGGAGGGAGAGCGGCCGTGGCTGAAGCAACCCTCAACACCGCCGGCGTCATCGACCACGAGGCGACCGTCGCCGGCCGCCGGCGCCTCCTCACCCGGGTCGTCATCTACGGCCTGCTGTCCATCTTCGCGCTGATCTATCTCGTCCCGCTCTGGGTCGTGGTGCTCAACTCGTTCCGCACGCTCGAGGAGATCTCGCAGCACGGCCTCATCGCCTTCCCGCAGACCTTCCGGCTCGACGCCTGGCCGCAGGCCTGGAGCGACTTCTGCATCGGCGGCCAGTGCCAGGGCATCCAGCGCTACTTCTGGAACTCGGTGGCCATGGTCGTCCCGGCCACCATCATTTCCACCGCGCTCGGGGCCATCAACGGCTACGTGCTCAGCAAGTGGCGCTTCCCGGGCTCCGAGATCGTCTTCGGCATGATGCTGCTCGGCGTCTTCATGCCCGGCCAGATCGCGCTGCTCCCCTGGGCCTTCATCCTGGGCAAGCTCGGCCTCGCCAACTCGGTCTACGGCCTGATCCTCGTCCACTGCATCCAGGGCCTGAGCTTCACCACGCTCTTCTGCCGCAACTACTTCGTCGGCATCCCCGACGACCTGGTGAAGGCGGCCCGCATCGACGGCGCCGGCTTCTGGCGCATCTTCTACAAGATCATCCTGCCGATCTCCCCGCCGATCCTCATCGTGACGGTGATCTGGCAGTTCACCGGCATCTGGAACGAGTACCTGTTCGGCGTGGTGCTGAACTCGGGTGCCAACCAGCCCATCACCTCGGCGCTGGTCGCGCTGTCGCTCAACGGCACCACCGTCCGCACCTACGACGTGATGAGTGCGGCCGTGCTGATCGGCGCGCTGCCCCCGCTGCTCGTCTACTTCTTCGGCGGCAAGTACTTCGTCCGCGGACTTACCCAGGGAGCAATCAAGTAAATGGCGTCCTTGACCATCAGGAACCTGCGTAAGAGCTTCGGCGTCGTCGAGGTGCTGAAGGGTGTCGACCTCGAGGCCCGGACCGGCGAGTTCATCGCGCTGGTCGGCCCCTCGGGCTGCGGCAAGTCCACGCTGCTCGCCATGATCGCCGGGCTCGAGACCGTGACGTCGGGCGAGATCTACATCGGCGACCGGCTGGTCAACTCGGTGCAGCCCAAGGACCGCGACATCGCCATGGTGTTCCAGTCCTACGCGCTCTACCCGACCATGACGGTCAAGCAGAACATGGCCTTCGGCATGGAAAGCCGCGGCGTGCCCAAGGCCGAGCAGGAGGAGACGATCGCCCGGGTGGCGGCGCTGCTCCAGATCGAGCCCTTCCTCAGGCGCAAGCCCGGCCAGCTGTCCGGCGGCCAGCGCCAGCGCGTCGCCATGGGCCGGGCGCTGGTGCGCGACCCCGAGCTGTTCCTGTTCGACGAGCCGCTCTCCAACCTCGATGCCAAGCTGCGCGTCGATATGCGCACCGAGATGAAGAAGCTCCATCACCGCGTCGGCAAGACCACCGTCTATGTGACGCACGACCAGGTCGAGGCCATGACGCTCGCCTCGCGCATCGCCGTGATGCACCAGGGCGAGGTGCAGCAGTTCGCCGACCCCGACACCATCTACAACCGGCCGGCCAACCTCTTCGTCGCCGGCTTCATGGGCTCGCCCTCGATGAACTTCATCGATGCCGAGATCACCACCGCGGACGGGGTGCCGGCGGTGACCTTCCCGCTCGCCGGGGGCGGCAGCGCGAGCCTGCCGCTCCACAACGGCGCGGCCGAACGCGCCCCGGCGCGCAAGGTCGTCCTGGGCATCCGGCCCGAGCACCTCAGCCGCCAGAGCGCGATGAACGCGGGCAAACCCGGCTTCGCCGCGATGTCGGCACCCGTCGAGGTGGTCGAGCCGACCGGCGCCGAGACCATGGCGGTGATGAAGTTCGGCGAGCGCGAGGTGGTCGGCCGCTTCAGCCCGGACGATGCCCCCAGGATGGGCGAGACCATGCCGCTGGCCGTGGACATGACCCGCGCCTGCCTCTTCGATCCGGCAACTTCGCGACTGATCTAGGGGGCGGACAGATTTCTGGTTTTGCAAGATACCCCAGCCTCGAGGGGCGGGTGGTGTTCGTGACGGGCGGTGCCTCCGGCATCGGCGCCGAGATCGTGCGCGCCTTCGCTGGCCAGGCCAGCAAGGTTGCCTTCGTCGACATCCTCGAGGCCGAGGGCAGGGCGCTCGCCGCCGAGACCGGGGCCGATTTCATCGCCTGCGACATCACCGACGTGGCGCGGCTCCGCGCCGCCATCGAGACGACGAGGGACCGGCACGGCAACATCACCGTGCTGGTCAACAACGCCGCCAACGACGACCGCCACGAGATCGACGACGTCACGGAAGACTACTGGGACGCCTCCCTCGACCTGAACCTTCGCCCGCAGTTCTTCGCCGCCCAGGCGGTGCGCGGGCAGATGAAGGCCGAGGGCGGCGGCTCGATCATCAACTTCTCCTCGATCGCCTGGCGCGGCGGCGCCTCCAACATGCCGGTCTATGCCACGGCCAAGTCCGCCATCATCGGGCTGACGCGCGCCCTCGGCCGCGGCTTCGGCGCCGACAACATCCGGGTCAATGCCATCGAGCCCGGCGCGGTGATCACCGAGCGCCAGAAGCGGCTGTGGTTCAAGGACCAGGCGGCCATCGACGCCGTGGTCGAGCGCCAGCCGATCCGCAGGATGCTGCTCGGCGACGAGATCGCCCGCACAGTCCTCTTCCTCGCATCCGACGACAGTTCAATGATCACCAAGCAGTCGATTACTGTAGATGCTGGGTTGAGATGAGGGACGATCGCACACCCGGCCGGCAGGCCGTCGCCGGCAGGGCGCGAACCTGCAGGGGGCGAGGGACAGGGCACGGTTCCCGCCGCCGCGGGAACGACAACGAGCACGTGGCAAGAAACGAGGGGACCCGATGAAGATCACGACCGGCCTCAATCCTTACGGCCTCACCTACTATCTCGGCCTGCAAGGCGCCGGCACGCCGCGCCACAATCCCAATGGCGCTGGCCTCGAAGGCTTCATCCGCCTCACCCAGGAACTGGGCGGCAAGGCGATCGAACTGTGGGAAGGCTGGCTCAAGGACAAGTCCGACGCCGAACTCGCCTCGCTCCGCCAGCGTCTCGACGACCTCGGCTGGCAACGCGTCGTGAGCTCGGGCCTGCAGCAGGGCGACATGGATTTCCTCATCCGCGCCGCCACCGCCCTCGATGCGAAATACATCCGCGTCGCGCTCACGCCCATCCTGTGCGGTGACCGCGCGGCCGCCGGCCAGCGCTGGCACGAGCTGGTGAAGTCGGTGAACGACAAGCTCGAGGCGGCTGTGCCGAAGCTCGAGGCCGCCGGGGTCGTGCTGCTGATCGAGAACCACCAGGACTTCACCTCGCGCGAACTGGTCGGCCTGTGCGAGGAATACGGGCCGCACGTGCGCATCGTCTTCGACATGGCCAACACCTTCCCCGTCGCCGAGTCGCCGCTCGACTTCACCCGCGTGATCGCGCCCTATGTGCGGCACTGCCACGTGAAGGACTATCGCGTCGTCTTCGAGCCCGACGGGTTCCGTCTCGTGCGCTGCCCCTCGGGCGACGGCTGCGTGCCGCACAAGGAGATGTTCGACATCCTTGCCCAGCACAATGACGAGATGATCGCCTGCATCGAGATCGGCGCGCTCGATGACCGGCACGTCAGGCTCTACACGCCAGAATGGTGGCGCGGCTACCCGCCGAAGCCCGCCGAGGAGCTCGCCGCCTGCCTCCTCGCCGCACAGAAGAACCGCTACGCGCCGGGCGAGGAATGGCGCACCCCGTGGCAGCGCAATGCCGACCACGAACTGATCGAATACGAGCTTGGGCAGTACCGCAGGAGTGCCGCGAACCTCAAGGCTCAGGGACTTATGTGAAGTGGAGGCCCGACGTGGCGAATAAGGATCTAGCAGGCAAAATCGCGTTCGTGACCGGCTCCGGCCGCGGGCTGGGCAGCGTCATGGCGAGAAAGCTCGCCGCCCGGGGCGCCGACGTCGTCGTCCACGACCTCAACTGGGATGCGCCCGCCAAGTACGGCGAGGGCGACAACCTCGGGGTCATGATCAAGACCATCGAAGCCCTCGGCGTCCGCTCGATGGGCGTCACCGGCAATATCGGCGACCGCGAGGCCGTGGCCGGCATGCGTCGGGAGATCGAGGAGAAGTTCGGCCAGGTCGACATCCTCGTCAACTGCGCCGGCGGCGACATCGGCGCGGCGGGTGGCAAGCCCGTGCCCAACAACATCCTCGGCATCACCTACGAGGACCTGATCACCCTGACCAACAACAACCTGATCGGCACCATGCTGGTGACCCAGGCCTTCGTGCCGCAGATGGTCGAGCGCCAGCAGGGCACCGTCGTCAACATCGCCTCGGTCG
>JAEYZJ010000230.1 GCA_023430705.1 Pseudomonadota bacterium
CCGCCTCCAGTGCGGGCTCGTCGGGATTGGCACCGAGCGCATGGCGCAGGATCGTCGCCGCGGCGCCGGCATGAAGTTCATCGACCCGGGCGGTGACGATGGCCCCGCCGCTCCGCACGCCTTCGACGAGGAGGCGCGCTTCCGCCTCGGACACGCCGGCGTTGGTCAGGGCTCCGACCAGGCCACCGGTCGCCGCGCCGATCCCGGCGCCGGCAAGGGCGCCGACGGCGGTCGCGAGCAGCCAGCCTCCGGCGACGACAGGTCCGAGCCCGGGAATGGCAATGATGCCCAGTCCGGCCAGCAGTCCACCGGCGGCGCCAAGCCCGGCTCCGACTTCGGCGCCGGTGGTCGCGCCTTCGGCCACCTCGTCCGGCCGGTGGTCGGGGGGCGTGCTGGCGACAAGGCTTATGTCGGCGTGGGCGATGCCAGCCTCATGCAGTGCGTGCACGGCGGCCGTCGCATGCTCGTAGCTGTCGAACAATCCGGAGATGGTCTGCATCGGGTGCCTCCTTTGCTCGCACTCAACGAGCAGACGGGGCCCTTGTTCCCTCAGCCGCCGAGCGCGAGGCGGGCGAGGTAGACCGTGAGGACGCCTCCTGCCATGGCGGCAAAGAGGTTCCGGCTCAGCACGTAGACGAGAGCCGTCACTACGGCAGCAACCGCCTCGGCCGGCCCCCCGGCGAGGATGGCGGGGGCGACCAGCGAAGCGAGCACGGCGCCGGGCAGGTGCCGCATCCAGCTGGCGATGAAGCCGCGCTCGGGCAGCCGGTCGGCGAGCAGGAATCCGCCGGCCCGGATGGCGTAGGTCACGGCAGCCATGCCGAGGATCGCGAGCACGGCTTCAGGCGACATGGCGGCGGTCCTTCGGCTGTTCGGCGAGCGCGCCGGCAAAGCTGCCGACGAGACCGCCGGCGATGATGTACCAGTTTCCCTCGATGAGCCGGGAGGTGGCTATCGCGGCCAGTGCGGCGACGATCCAGGGCACGAGGTCGCCACGGCCCTTCCACATGCCCAGCAGCAGGGCGAGAAAGGTGGCGGTGAAGGCGAAGTCGAGGCCGTAGCGGGTGGG
This sequence comes from Pseudomonadota bacterium, assembly GCA_023430705.1. Lineage (GTDB taxonomy): Bacteria > Pseudomonadota > Alphaproteobacteria > Rhizobiales > Devosiaceae > Devosia_A. The sequence continues at coordinate 1,070 of JAEYZJ010000230.1, forward strand.
ATCGTCGATGAAGGCGCCCAGCACGCGGCCGACGAGGGTCGCGAACAGCCAGGCGAACCAGCAGAGCGTCCCCGCCCCTAGGAAGAACGCGAGGCTGCCGCCCCCCTTGCGCAACTCGCCCATGGTGACTGCCCAGCTCTCGTCCGAGACGAAGAAGGTTGCGCCGAGTGCCTGCCACCGGGGCAGCGGCGAGAGCAGCGGGCGGAGCGTCGCCGACATCAGCAGCATGCGCAGGTTCACGATGGCGGTCGCGACGACGATCGAGGCCACCGGCAGGCTGCCTGGGGTCCACATGTCGAGGACGACGAACTGGCTCGAGCCCGCAAAGACCAGCGCACTCATCAGCGCGACTTCGAGCACGCTCAACCCCGCCTGTCCCGCCAGCACGCCCCAGACGAGGCCATAGGCGGCGATAGAGACGGCAACGGGAGCGAACATTCGCACGCCGAGCCAGAACTGGTCGCGTGCTTGGGGGGCGGGGGCATGCATGGCGCGGACGGTACAGCAGATCGGAGACGAGGCGCGATGATATCTGTTGATCCCGGCCATTCCGAATGTTGATCGCTCGCACGCCCGGCCGCGATTGACCGGGCAGCTACAGGGGGCTAATCAACCGCCCGTGCGTTCGAACCCTGCCGTGCTCCGACCCGCCTGCATCTTTCCAAGATGTGAAGTGGCCCGCCCGAGCCGACACGCTTTACCGGCCGGGCAGGGGTAACGCCGCCGCAGGCATTTTGGGTTTCGGAGTTCGTCGATGATCGACCAAAGCAAGCCGCTGTGGCGCCGGTTCCTCGTCTTCCTCGTGCCGCTGATGATCAGCAACATCCTGCAGTCGCTGTCGGGCACGATCAACAACATCTATATCGGGCAGCTGATCGGCGTGGATGCGCTGGCCGCCGTTTCGGTGTTCTTCCCGATCATGATCCTGCTGATCTCGTTCGTGATCGGGCTCGCCTCGGGGGCCTCGATCCTCATCGGGCAGGCCTGGGGCGCCAAGAACCTGCAGAAGATCAAGGCGGTCACCGGCACGACGCTGACCGTCGGCTTCCTGATGGGGCTCGTCGTTGCGGTGATCGGTGCGTTCTTCGCGCGCAACCTGATGGAACTGCTGGGAGCGCCGGCCAACATCATCGCCGAAGCGGCGGCCTATGGCCGTATCGTGCTGATCGGCATGCCGGGCTTCTTCGTCTTCCTCCTCATCACCTCGATGCTGCGCGGCGTAGGGGACACGACGACGCCCCTGTTCACGCTGATCTTTTCGATCGGAGTGGGGCTGGTGGTGACCCCGGCCCTGATCCAGGGCTGGTTCGGGCTGCCGCAGATCGGCGTCCTCGCCGCGGCGGTAGCGTTCATCGCCAGCTTCGTGGTGGTGCTGATCTTTCTCTATTTCTACCTCAATGCGCGCAAGAGCCCGATGGCGCCCGATGCGGAACTGATCCGGAACCTCAGGGTCGATGTGGGCCTGCTGAAACTGGTTCTGAGGCTCGGTATCCCGGCGGGCGTGTCGATGGTCGTCTCGTCCATGTCGGCAATCGTGATCATCGGCATCGTGAACCGGTTCGGCTCGGATGCCACGGCGGCCTATGGCGCGGTGAACCAGGTGCTGAGCTACGTGCAGTTCCCGGCCATGTCGATCGGCATCGCCTCATCGATCTTCGCCGCGCAGGCTATCGGGGCCAGGCGCTTCGAAGAGGTGGAAAAGGTTACCCGCACCGGCGCCATCATCAACCTCGTCTTCACCGGCGCGCTGGTGGTCCTCGCCTATATCTTCTCGGAAGTCGTAGTGCGCCTCTTCATCACCGACCCGCAGGTCGTGGATCTGACGCAGACGCTGCTGCACATCGTGCTGTGGAGCTGCCTGCTTTTCGGCTGGGGCCAGATCTTCTCGGCGGTGATGCGCGCCTCGGGCGACGTCTGGATCCCGATGGCGCTGTCGCTCGCGGCGATCGTCCTCGTCGAGGTGCCTGCGGCGCTGGTACTCAGCCACTTCCTCGGGCTCGAGGGCGTCTGGTACGGCTACTGCCTGAGCTTTGCCGCCCTGCTGATCTTCCAGGCCAGCTACTATTTCGGCTGGTGGCGGAAAAAGGAGATCAGGGCGCTGGTCTAGTTCAGCGCCTTCTCCATCCATTCGACGCCGAAGGCGACGATCCCGGCCGCCGGCAACAGCACGGAAGATGCGGCGCCTATGGTGCCGCGCCGGCCCTTCCCGGTCGCGAGGAATGCCTCGACGATGGTCGCGAAATAGTCGTCCGGCAGGCCATCGGGCGGGTCCGAGGTGTCGAACTCCTCGAAGGCGCGCCAGACGGTCCGCCCCTCGACGAGGATCGGCGCCTCGAAGCGATTGAGACGCTTGTTCGGGAACGCGGCCAGATGCTCGGCGTGATGCAGCAGCGTCACGGTATCAAGCGGGGCGCCCAGCATCAGCACCTTGCCCTCCGCCTGGACCAGTTTGCCGAGCGGGGATTGCGGGCCGTAGCCATAGTCGAGGGCATGGTCGGCGGTGAACCATTCGGCGCGGCCACCCAGCGCCGCCATCGAGGCGCCGGGGTTGCCGCTGCGGCGGGCGCCGGGCGTCGTGCGCAGCAGTTCGGGCCAGTAGCCATTCTCGCG
>JAEYZJ010000258.1 GCA_023430705.1 Pseudomonadota bacterium
AGCAGCGCCTGCGCTCCGGGGACCGCTTCCGGCGCTACACCGGCACGGCGGGCGAGTGGCCCATCTTCTGGGGCGAGAAGAACAGCACCGGCAGCGGTAAGGGCAAGTAGCCGATGGACCCGTTTACCGCCTTCTTCGTCAACCTGCTGGTTGGCCTCGTCCTTTCGGCTGTCGGCTCGCTTATCCAGCAGGCGATGGCGCCCAAGCAGAAGCAGCCGGGCGTCAAGGGCAGCATCACGGTCGGCGCCGCCGAGCCGCTGAGCTTCATCGTCGGCCGCTACGGCTCGCCGGGACACCTTGAGTATGCGGGCACATGGGGCAGCGATGGCGACACGCCCAACGCCTACCTGACCCACGTCATCAGCTTCGGCGATCTCCCCATTCGGGGCTACCGCCGCTTCTTCGTCTACGGCGAGCCGGTGACGCTGGACGACACTCCGCACGCGACCCGCGGCTATCCGGTCCTCGAGTACCGTCGGAAGGGCAAGGACCACCTCTGGGTCAGGGTGTATGACGGCACCCAGACGACAGCTGACGCCTTGCTCCTTAGCCAGTTCGGCTCGCATCCGGACCGCCCTTGGAAGTCGGACATGGTCGGGCGCGGCATCCCGTATTGCGTGTTCACCGCCAAGGTGAACCGCGAGCTGTTCTCGGGGCTGCCGGAGTATTTCGCCGAGGTCGATGGGTACGACCTGGAGGACGAAGACCTCAACGACAACCCCATCGCGCTGATCCGCAAGGCGCTGCATGGCTTCTACTATGACGGGGAATGGGTCTGGGGCCTTCAGGGCTTGCCGTCGAGCCGCACGCCTAACGCGAGCTTCAATGCCGGTATCGCCAAGTGCAATCTGCCGATCGATCTGGTCGGCGGAGGGACCGAGCCTCAGTTCCGCGCCGGGGCAGAGATCACGGTCGACCAGGAGCCGATCGAGGTCATCAACGACCTCCTCGCGTCATGCTCGGGTCGCATCGCCGAGATCGGCGGCGTCTACAAGGTGCTGGTCGGCGCGCCGGGCGAACCGGTGGCGAGCTTCACCGACGAAGATATCATCATCACCGAGGGGCAGAGCTACGAGCCTTTCCCGGGCCTCGAAAGCACCTTCAACGGCGTCAATGCCAGCTATCCTGAGCCCGACGAGAAGTGGGGCACCAAGGAGGCGCCGCCGCTCAGGGATACCGATCTCGAGGAAGAGGACGATGACCGGCGCCTGCCCGCCACGGTGAGGTTCCCGTACGTCTACTCGGGAACGCAGGTGCAGCGGCTGATGAAGGCCATGCACCTCGAAAGCCGCCGTTTCCGCACCCACTCGATGACCATGCCGCCGGACTTCTGGGAGTACGAGGTTCTCGACCCCATCGTCTGGACTTCGGACCGGAACGGGTACGAGGACAAGGTCGGCCTGATCACCGTCATGGACGATCTGCCGAACGGCAACCAGTTCATCGGGTGGAAGGAGCAGGAGCCCGGCGACTACGACTGGGATCCGGAGACGGACGAGCAGGACTACGAGACTGCCCCGTTGGTGATCGCGCGGCCGGCGCCGCAGCCGATGACGGGCTGGTCTGTGGCGCCCTATACCCACACCGATGCCGAGAACAATGCCCGCCGCGCCGGCATCGAGGTGACCTTTGCCGCTGGGCTGGTCGACGTGCGCGCCGTGCGGGTGCAGATCAGGCGGGACGGCGAGACCGATCCATTCTTCGATGGCGAGTATCCCTACGACCCCGACCTGACCTCGCCGGCGATCTACATCATCGCCAATGCCATCCTGCCCAATGAGCCCTATGAGGCCCGAGGCATCTTCCTGCCGTTCTCGGGCCGCGAGACGGAATGGAGCGCCTGGCTCGACGTCACGACGCCGAACGTCAGGCTGGGCGCGCAGGATATCGAGATCGAACTGTCGGAGATCGCCGACGAGATCGCGTCGAGCCTCGACTGGATCAAGTCCGGCGTCCGCGGCGCGCTGGAATCGTTCAAGCAACTCGGCACCCTCATCGAGGAAGCCGATCGCGAGAACTACAACCAGCGGCAGGTGCTGGCTCGCCAGATCGCCGTGGAAATGGGCGACCTTCGCGCGAGCTTCGATGAGGTCATTGAGGGGGCAATCGGGCCTGGTGGCGCCATCGCGAACGCCCTGTCGTCGCTCTACGCGGCGATGGGCGGCAGCTCGTCCGTCGTCAACGTCCGATGGCAGGCTGTTGCCGCGCCGACGGGATACTCGGCCCGCTACGCCATCCAGGCGGCGGTCAATGACGGGGCTTTCCGGGCGGCGACGCTGTTCCTCGATGTTCCGTCTGACCCTGACCAGCCGACCCGCGTCGTCCTCGGTGGCGGCCAGATCATACTGGCGACCGGCGACGATCCCGACGACGCGAAGGTCGCCCTGATAGCCGAGGACGGCGAGATCAAGTTCGCCGGCGCCCGTGCCGGCCGGATCACGTCGGCGGACGGCACCTCGATGGTCATCGATTTCGATGATCCGGAAATCCTGATGGTGAGTTCGTGATGACCGCTGGCGACGTATGGTTTCGCGCCAAGGAGTCCCTCGGCCGGGTGGTGATCTGGGAGGAGCCGCCTTCTGGTGATCCTCTGGCTCCGTCTCTCGACCCGGTAGGCAACTTCGACCTGATCCGGTTCTGCTCCGACTTCCTCTACCTTTCGGTTACAGAGGAGGTGGACGTCAGCATCAACCACACGTCGCTGGCCGGGGTGACCGGCGCTGGCTACAGCGTCTCCAACGGAGCGCAGTCGTCGGGGCAGTCGTCGCCGATTGCTGATGGACAGATCAGGCTCACCTCGATCGAGCTTTGCACGCACAATCTGGGCTACGTCCCGCTATTTGACGTGCTGCTCGACGGCCGCATCGTCTCACCAGGGCTTGTGGTGCAGTCGGAACAAAGTGGGGCACGGGTGCGCCGCGTCTCTACCTACGCGACCACCACGAAGATATTTCTCCGTGAGGTAGCAATATCGAGCCGTTCCAATCTCACGGCGACCTCGCGCGACTACAGGGTGTTGATCTTCGCCGACCCGGAGGCAGACCCGGCCAAGCCGTTTTTGCGGATCAAGCCCGGCGTGCAGGTGTGTCTCGGTTGGGGCAAGGTCGATGAGGACCAGCGGGCGCTCCGCCGAGCTCTCGTCGGCGACGCAACATACTACGTTCCGCTCGACCGCACCGTCGACATCCGAAACGGGGCGGTGCGCAACATTTCGCCTATCGCCGGCAAGGTCGATTCCGGCATCTACACCGGCAACTTCACATCGGTGAGCGCGATCGAGGTCACTTACTGATGGCCAGTTCGTTTGAGGTCACTGGTGGCCGGATCGTCGGCTTGAAGAACGGCGTGTCGTTCTTCGACACCGAGGCCTATCCGGTGCAGTTCTATCCAACGTCGGACAAGATCGTCCTTACCGGATTGACGATCTCGTTCCCCGACTTCCACCACGCCAACGCCTATGGGTACGCTGCAGGCGACACTGGCGGTGGCGTCATCCAGCAATCGTGCCACAGCTTTGTGACGCTCCCATTCCAGGAATGGGGACCGTCCGACGCCCCCGGCATTACGGATACCCTGTCGGACGTGGTGATCGGGACCGTACCAGATGGCACCGACTTGCGCCGCATCAGGGTCAAGCTGACCCGTACCAGCGCACCCGACCAGATCAACGGTAACGACGTACCAGTCGAGCCGCAGGAGGGTGAGTGGGTTAATGCCGATGGCGGCAGCATGGTCCTCGAGTTCCTCTGGCCGCTGGCCCGGATGATCTGGATCAGGAAGGCCGCCGCCTCCAACGGGGATGGCACAACCAATCTGCTACTGACTCGCAAGCAGAGTATTCAGAAGCGGCTGTATACGCATTGGCGACTCAACAACAGCCCGACATCGACCGGCTGGACCTACGGCGGGACGAACGGCATGTACGGCCACATCGTCAAGTCGATACAGCAGAAGGGGCCGACGATTGCCCCGGGCGGCGTCATCACCTACCGGCGCGGTGAGGGCTCGCAGTGCTCTTTGACCGACACGTCGGACTTCTCGTCGACCTACATGGCCGATATCGAGATCATCCCGGGCCGTTCCAACATTGTTCCGGAGGGCTTCGGCGCCGGCGCGGGAGGGGGCACGACCTTTGTGTTTACCGACCTAGACAGCCAAAACCCGACCTCAAGCACGCATACGTACACATCGAAATTCCTTGGCGTTGCCCCCGGGTCCGGGGAGACGAGGCACATTATTGTCGCCGTCACCGGCTACAGCGGGGACGACACTTCGGCTCAGAACGTAAACAGCGTGACCATCGACGGCGTGGCCGCTTCGTTGGCGGTTCGTCAGCGGACCTACATTGATCTTAGCGGGTCAAATGATTTCAGCGTGGTTTCTGCAATATTCATAGCGGAAGTGCCTAACCACGACGAAGGGGATATTCAGATTACATGGAGTACTGCGTTCTGGTTCAGTCAAATCGAGGTATATGCGGCATACAATCTGGCATCCACCACGCCGGATGACACGGTGACCAGCAATGCGGGTGGAACATTTGGCTTGTCAACTGTTCCCGGCGGATTCGCAATTTCCCTCTATTGCAGCAGCAGCAACGCGTCGGGCGGCAATCAGACGCTCAGCGGTATCGACAACCTGGTACACGAGTCACCTGTCTTCTCAGACCCTTCCGTCCGTCAGCCGCGCCGCATCCGCGGCTTCCAAGAGACGGACGGCTCAACCCTGAGCCTCGTCGTCGACGCCACCTTCGCCCGTCTCGCCTTCTGCGCTGCATCCTTTCACTAGGGGCCACCCATGACACTGACCTACTACGCCACCGGCACCGCGTCGGTGGACAATGGCGACACGACCGTCACTGGATCCGGCACCGGCTGGGGCGGCGACGTCATCATGGCGGGTGACCTGTTCATGAACCCGGCCCAGCCAGAAATCCCGCCGCAGCGCATCGCCTCGGTCACGGACGGCACTCACCTCGAGCTCGCGTTCCCATGGCCGGGCGAAAGCATCACCGCCGACGCCTACGAGGTGCGCTTCGTGGGCATCATCGAGCGCTCGACCGCACAGAGCCGGCGCTATCTGGAGCAGATCGGCAAGGTCGCGAACACGGGCATCGGAATCGACGCCTTCGGCCCGTTCGCGGACCGCGGTGTCTATGACGCGCAGCGAACGGGGTTCGCGTACCTCTCCACCGATGGGGATGGCGACACGCTCACGGGCGCCACCGTGTTCCTGAAGGCCAGCACTGACGACGGTGACTGGTCCGAGCACGTCGATCTCACTGGCGAGACCGGCCCGCCCGGGCTTGATGGCGAGGACGGAGCCGACGCGATCGCGGGCGTCTGGCGCGGGGCTTATTCCGACGCCACCTCTTACGCTGAGCACGACATCGTTCAGCAGGAGGGGTCTTCCTGGATCGCCAAGACCTCGACGACGGGCAACGCGCCGCCGACCATCCCTGCCACGTCGAACACCTGGTGGGACCTGCTGGTGCAGCGCGGCGAGCCCGGCGCCGGCAATGGCGACATGGAAGCCTCGGTCTACGATCCGCAAATGATCGCGGCCGATGCGTTCGACCGAGCCAACCATACCGGGACGCAGGACATCGAGACCATCGAAGGGCTTGGCGACGCGGCGAGCCGCAACGTGGGCACGGGCGCCGGCAATGTGGCCGCGGGCGACGACAGTCGTATCGTTGCGGCGTTGCAGCCTGCCTCCGTGCCCGGCTTCCTGTTCGGGCTGACCCTGAGCAACAATACGACGGACGCGACCAACGACATCGATATTGCTGTTGGCAAGGCCAACGACGACGCGGCGACGGATATGATGGTCCTCGTCTCGGCTCTGACCAAGCGGCTCGACGCCACCTGGGCGGTCGGTTCGAACCAGGGCGGCAGGGATACCGGTTCAATCGCGAACGGCACCTGGCACGTCTTCCTGATCAAGCGTCCCGATACCGGCGTGGTCGACGTGCTGTTCTCGCAGTCTGCGACCGCGCCGACGATGCCGACGAACTACACCCTGAAGCGTCGCATCGGCTCGATCCTGCGCGAGAGTGGCGTCATTGTGGAGTTCAGGCAGGACGGGGATTACTTCTACCGCGCCGCGCTGGCAGCAGATGTCGCGGCAACCAATCCGGGGACGAGCGCTGTGACGGCGACCCTGTCGATCCCGGCGGGCATCAGCGTGCGGGCGATGCTCATGGCGGCTATCATCGATACGACCCCGACCGGTCGCATCAGCCTGATCGTGTCGGCTCTTGCCCTAACGGCGCTGACGCCAACGTCGTCCCTCTACAACGTTCGGACCGGCCCTGTCGGCACCGGCACCGAGGCGGTGGCAGCGTATCTCGAGGTGCTGTCCAACACGAGCCGGCAGGTGCGGTACATGCTGGACGCCAGCAACGCCGATATCATCATCCGCCTCACGACGTTGGGCTGGATCGATCACCGCGGGAGGTTGGCATGACCGTCTTTGTGAAGCGCGATACCGATGGCGATGTGGTCGGCGTCTATGCCGTGCCGCAGTACGAGGAACACGATTGGGGCGATCCGCTCGATGAGCGCGTGCCGATCGCTGTCGAGGAACTGCCCGACGACGATCCGGAAGTGGTTGCCTTCCTCGCTCGCTGGGACGTGTAGCTACTGCGGGCGCCCTAGCGCCATCCCATCAGGGCAGCGATCCCCATTACCGGCTGCCATAGCGCCAACGCCCACAGGACGATTGCCAGTGGCCACACAATGAGCCCCAGCGCCCGGTCGGTCCGGGTCGCGGGCTCTCTGTCGCGGCGGAAGCTCTGGCGCATGCCGTAACCGTACCGTCTAGCAACCGGCTCCCGCAAGGGCGGGGCCTTCCTTTCATATCGGAGACGTTCAATGAACGCAGAAGCGCACTTCCGCGCGACGGCGCCTGCCTACATGCGCAAGCTCGTGGCGGACTTCCCCCAGCTCGATCCGCAGGATGCCGCGGCCATCTTCGGCAACCTGGGGCACGAAAGCCTCGGCTTTACCAAGCTGCAGGAGATGAAGCCCGTCGTGAAGGGCTCCCGCGGGGGGTATGGCTGGGCTCAGTGGACCGGCCCGCGTCGTCGTGCATTCGAGGCGTGGTGCAAGAAGCATGGCAAAGACCCGGCGGCCGACGCCACCAACTATGCCTACCTGTTCCTTGAGCTGAAGGGGCTCGAGGGTACGGAGAGCGGTGCTGTTGGCAAGGTGTCCGCTGCTGTCGGGCTCAAGGCCAAGGTCGAGGCATTCGAGCAAGCCTACCTCCGCGCCGGCGTGAAGCACTACGATTCCCGGTTGAAGTGGGCGCAGATCGCCGTTGACGCCTTCCGCGCCACGGAAACGGAGCCGGCCAAGCCCGCCCCGATCCCCGTCGATCCGCCGGCTCCTGCCGCTCCGCACCGCGGCAAGTTCGGCTGGTGGCTGCTCGGCATCATCGTCGCCGTGGTGGCAATCGTCGCCGCTTTCACCATCCAGTTCTGAGGAGACCGTCCATGTCGTTCTTTGCATCCGTCGCCGTGCAGTGGTTCCTGCGCCGCATCCTCGATTGGGGCGGCTGGTTTGGTGGCTTCCTGCTGTTCGTGATCAACACCTACAACAGCCTCCCCCCGCCGCTGCAGGTGGCCGTCACCACGGTCATCGAAGGCAACTGGCAGGAGATCACCCTTGGCAGCCTGATCCCCATCGGGGGCCTCGTGTGGTCGCAGGTGCAGTCGTTCCGCGCCACGGTGCGTCCGCAGATCGTCACCGATGGCAAGTCGGTCCCGCTGCGGGAACTCCCGCACGCCAAGCAGGTGGCCGTCGAGGAATACGCCATCAGCGCCTTGGGCCAGCAGAAAGACACCCTCATAGGGCGAATGCTCAAGTGGGGGAAGAAGTAGCTGGCGGGCCGTTGCCAATGGCTGGACGGTTTACTGCGAGTGCGTGCCCGTCCTGATTATTCTCGCAAAATCGTACGTGTCTCTCGGCTTCAAGGCCTTGTGTGGGGCTCGACCCACGTCCACGCCGCCGCCAGCCCCACAAATCTACGCCTCACCGACTCAAGCGTCAATGAGCGGCCCGGCCACCTGCTAGCAACAGGCGACCGGGCCTTGAGCAACACCTGCACAACCAGGAGCGCCCCGCCGTGCATGTTTCATTCGATGCTTTGAGGATGGGTAAATGACCGATCCCACTCCCTACATCTTCGGGATAAAGGTCTCGACCTTGTTCGCCTCAGCCGTCATGGCCGTGCTGGCCGTCCTTCTCGATGTTAAGCGGCACTCGCTGCTCACCGGAATTCTGGCTGTAGCCGCGGGCATGACCGTGGCGGTGCTGGCGACAGAGCCGATCGTCTCCGGGCTCAGGCTGGACGCGACTTGGAGCCATGCCGTCGCCGGCGTTCTCGGCATATCCGGCCGCAACCTGATCATCTGGGTTTCGCTCGTAAGCAAAGACCCCCTTGCCCTGTGGGATCGCATCTGGGGGAAGGCGAAGTGATCCGCCATGCTTTCGGCCTGCTCATGGCAGCGGGGCTCATGCTGCTGATCTTCGCCGCTGTGCTCTGGTCGCAGCCCGTGAGGGCGTCTGAGTGCCAGA
>JAEYZJ010000311.1 GCA_023430705.1 Pseudomonadota bacterium
GGTCTCGGGAGGGCCTCTGAGGTACGTACAGCAATGTGCCGCCCAGGCGGCGAGGGAGGAACCTATGAAGTCTATCATCAGCCTGGCGGCCATGCTGGCCGCCGGTGTCGTGTTGTCGACTGGCGCCATCGCCCAGGACAAGCAACAACTGGCCTTCGTCGTGAACGCATCCTCGGACTTCTGGAAGCTGGCCGAGGCCGGCGTGAAGAAGGCTCAGGGCGAGTTGCCCAACTACGAGCTGCAGTTCAAGTATCCCGCGCAGGGAACCGCCGCGCTGCAGAACGCCCTGATGGACGACCTGGTCGCGGCCGGAACCGACGCCATCATGATCTCGTCCGCCGATCCGAAGAACTCGATCGACGCGTTCAACCGCATTGCGGCGCAGGTGCCGCTGTTCACCACCGACTCGGACGCGCCGGCGTCGAACCGCATTGCCTATCTCGGCTCCTCCAACACCCTCGCCGGAGTCCAGGCCGGTGAGGAAATGGTCAAGGCCATGGCCGGCAAGGAAGGCAAGTGCATGGGCTTTGTCGGCTTCCTCGGTGCCGACAACGCCGTCGAACGCATCGCCGGCTTCCGGCAGGCGATCGAGGGCAAGGGCATCGAACTGGTGGACGTGCGCGGCGACGACGTGGACTTCACCAAGGCCCGCACCAATGTCGACGACGTGCTCGTCGCCAACCCCGAGATCAACTGCATGGTCGGGTTCTATTCCTACAACCCGCCCAAGATTTACGAAGCCCTGCAGGCCGCCGGCAAGCTGGGCCAGATCACGGTGGTCGCCTTCGACGAGGACCCGGTCACGCTCGGTGCGGTGAAGGAAGGCTCGTTCGCCTCCACCGTCGTGCAGCAGCCGTTCGAATGGGGCTACCAGGGCATGAAGCTGATGGCCGCCTATCTCGAGGGCGACAAGTCGGGCATTCCCGAGGACGGGCTGATCATCGTTCCGACCAAGGTGATCAACAAGGACAATGTCGATGAGTTCTCGGCCGACCTGAAGGCCAAGATCAGCGGCGGTTGATCCTCCCTGGCGGGCGGCGCCGACCCACGGGCGGCGCCGTCCGCTCCCTGTCCTGAAGGTCCGCCCCGGGCGGGCGGAAAATTGTGGGGTAGTCACTGATGCCTGATGGCGGTGGCGGAGAGGCCGCGCGCCCATTCCTGCGCCTGGCCGGCGTGCGCAAGACCTATCCCGGGGTCGTGGCGCTGGCCGGCTTCGACATGACCGTGGCGCCCAGTGAGGTGATCGGTATCGTCGGCGAGAACGGGGCCGGAAAGTCGACGCTGATGAAGATCCTCGGCGGCGTCACCAAGCCGGACAGCGGCACCGTGGAGATCGACGGCGTCCCCTATGACGGGCTTACCGTCGGCGGCTCGATGAAGGCGGGGATCGCCTTCGTGCATCAGGAACTGAACCTCTTCGACAACCTCGACGTCGCAGCCAACGTCTATATCGGCAGGGAACCCCGCATCGGCGGTGTCCTGGTCGACGAAAAGAAGATGCGCGCCAACGTGGCGCCTTACCTTCAACGCCTCGGCGCCAACTTCGCGCCCGACACTCCGGTCTCCCGCCTGTCGCTCGCGCAGCAGCAGATGGTCGAGATCGCCAAGGCCCTGTCGGTCAACGCGCGCCTCGTCATCCTCGATGAGCCGACCTCCTCGCTGCCGTTGTCGGAGACCGAGAAGCTCCTCGAGGTCATTGCGGGTCTCAAGGCCGAAGGCATCGCGGTCATCTTCATTTCGCACCGGCTCGCCGAAGTCGAGGCGGCCTGCGACCGCGTCATCGTGCTGCGCGACGGCGTGCTTGTCGGAACGCTCGAGAGGGCCGAGATCTCGCATGACCGGTTGGTCAAGCTGATGATCGGCCGCGACCTGAAGGTTGCCTACTCTGCGCCCAAGGCCAAACCGGGAGCGGCCGTGCTCAGCGCGCGCGGCATCCGCACCGCGACCTATCCCACCCACGATGTGGACCTGGACCTCCATTCCGGTGAGATTCTCGGTCTCGCCGGCCTCGTGGGTTCGGGCCGCACGGAACTTGCCCGCGTCCTCTTCGGCGTCGACCGGAGCCAGGCCGGCTCCATCGTGCTCTCGGGCCGGCCCCTCGTGCTGAGGACTGCCTCCGACGCGGTCGCCAACGGCATCTTCCTTGTTCCGGAGGACCGCAAGGGCGCCGGCATACTGCTGGACCTGGCCATCGCCGAGAACATCTCCCTTCCCAATCTCGACGCCTATGCCACGGGCGGGCTCGTCGTGCCGGCCCGCGAGCGCGACCAGGCCGAACAGAGCAAGCGCGAGCTCGGCATCAAGGCTCCGACCGTGCTCACCCGCACCGGCAGCCTGTCGGGCGGCAACCAGCAGAAGGTGGTGCTGGCCAAGTGGCTGGCCATGAAGCCCAGGGTGCTGATCTTCGATGAGCCGACGCGCGGCATCGATGTGGGGGCCAAGGCCGAGATCTACCGGCTGATGCGTGGCCTCGCCGATTCCGGCGTCGCAGTACTGATGATCTCTTCCGACATGGAGGAAGTGATCGGCGTCTCCGATCGCATCGCCGTGATGCACGAGGGACAGATCTCGGGCCTGCTCGAGCGCGCCGATTTCACCGAGGAGAACGTGCTGACGCTGGCCATCGGCAAGCCGCTGCGAAGGGCGGGATAGGGGCAAAATGATCAGGAAAGCATTGCATGAATAAGAAGGACTTGGGCCTTCTGGTCCTCATCGTCGTCGTCGGCATCGGCGTCTATCTGCGTAACCCGGCCTTTCTGGGCCCGCAGAACCTCGCCAACACGGCGAACCTGATCGGGCTGTTCGGGCTGTTCTCCATCGCCCAGGGCTTCGTCATCATTACCGGCGGCATCGACCTCAGCGCGGGCTCGATGATTGCGTTGCTCGGCGTGCTGTTCGTCGACCTCGTCGGCAACAAGGGCGTGCCCTGGCCGATTGCCTTTGCCATCGTGATGGTGCTCGGGCTTGTGCTCGGACTGATCCACGGCCTGTTGATCACCAAGCTCAAGCTGCAACCGTTCGTGGTGACGCTGTGCGGCCTGCTGATCTATCGCGGCGTTGCGCGCGGCTACACCGCCGACGCCACCGCGGGCTTTCCGTTTGGCTCGGAGTATCCCGGCCTCGACTTCTTCGTCGCGCGCATTGCCGGCGTTCCAGTATCGGTCTATCTGCTCGCGGTCGTCGCCATCATCGCCTGGTTCACGCTGCACCGCTCGGTGTTCGGCCGCTACCTGTTCGCTATCGGCAAGAACGAGGAAGCGGCGCGCTTCTCCGGCATCCGCACCGATGTCGTGATCACCTCCGCCTATGTCATCTGCGCCGGCCTCACGGCGCTCGCCGCGGTCTTCTTCGCCATGTATACGCGCTCGGTCCAGCCCAGTTCGCAGGGCAACTTCTACGAGCTCTACGCCATCGCGGCCGCCGTTCTCGGCGGGTTCTCGCTGCGCGGAGGCGAAGGTTCGATCGTCGGCGTCATCCTGGGCACCATCCTGCTGCAGGAGTTGCAGAACCTCGTGAACCTCCTCGGCATCCCCTCTTCGCTCAACTTCGCGGTAATGGGCGGCGTCATCCTGATCGGCGTGATCGTCGACCAGCAATGGGGGGTGTTCCGAACGCGGCGGCGTATCGCCGAGGCCGCACGGGAACCTGACCCACCGGTCGCCCCGGCACCGAACGCCGAGCTGCGGTAGCGATCGATGGAGCTCTCAGTCGCCCCGGCCCGCCGGGGTGACGCTGGCGCACCGCCGGGGAACAGCTTTCTCCGATCCCGCCCGGGCACGGGGGTCCGATTTCTCGACAAAATCGCTAGACTATGTACTCTTCCCCCGTGCCTATCAAAGGAGGGCGATATGGAGCCTGCTGTTTTCGGCATCTTCGAACCGGCTCGGTTTTCTCGAGCCGTGCCGGCGGCTGCGGGAGGACAGAAGCCATTCTTCTCCAGCGACGCGGTGCTTCGCCGCGAAGAGCGCGATGTCGCCATCCTGACCGGCAAGTTGCCGCCCGAGGAGCAGGAGCATCGCTATACGCCGGAGGTGCGGCTTGCCAGCTGGCTCGCCCTGATGGGCCTATGAGATAACTGCGACCACAACAGTCGCCCGATCGCCTACGCCTTAGGCCAGTTGCAGCTCGATGGGCAGCACCCCGCCCTCGGCGTCGCGCATCTGGGCCAGAGTCGTATGGTCGAGCACTTCGGCGATAGCGTTCCGGACGTTCAGCATCATCTGCCGGACCTGGCAGGTTGCGACGTCGCAGTCGTCGCAGGGGTGGTAGCGTGTGTGGCTGGCGCAGGGGATTGGCGCCAGCGGCCCGTCGAGCACCCTGATGATCGAGCCGACCGTGATGTCCTCGGGAAGCCGGGCCAGCCGATAGCCGCCGCCCTTGCCCTTGCGGCTCTGCACGAGGCCGGCGTTCCTTAGGTCGCCCAGGATGGCGTCGAGGAACTTCTTGGGGATGTTGTTGATCTCGGCGACATCGGCCACCAGCGCCAGCTGACCCGGCGGCAACTGGGCGAGATGGACCAGAGCCTTGAGACCGTACTTTCCTTTGGCAGTTAGCATCGGCGGAAGATTTCCCAGGCGGCAGGCCCGCCCCGACATGTAAAATCTGGCGATCTACCATACAAGCGATGTTTCGCCTGAGCGCTGACGAGTGCATGGACGCGTTTTCCCGGAAGCAATGCCCCTCCGAAAGGGGGAGTGACCGAGAGACCGCGGCTGCTTGCCAAAACGGGATGGGGCGGGCATCAAAAACGGCGACGAAACCATCAGGCTTGCACCATGCCGGAACCTATCCCTGCCACGAGTTCCGCTTTCCGCATCAAGGACGTCCGCGCCTACAACGTGAAGCCCTCCGAGAAGGCCGGCACCTACTTCAAGCCCGGTGAGAGCCGGCACTGGCTGGTCGATACGCTGATCTCGAACCCCATGTCGGGCTATGCGCGCTATCGCGAGAAGCGCTCGAGCTGGGGCATCGGCGTGCTCGGCGCGATCGTGGTCGAGATCGAGACCGAGGACGGTACTGTGGGTGTCGCCACCGGTTCGGGCGGCGCCCCCGCTGCCTGGATGATCAGGCATCACTTCGCCCGCTTCCTCGTCGGCGAGGACGCGCGCAAGACCAACATGCTGTGGGACCAGCTCTACCGCTCGTCCCTGCCCTATGGCCGCAAGGGCCTGCCGATCATGGCAATCAGCGCCGTCGACCTCGCGCTGTGGGACCTGATCGGCAAGGTCCGGGGCGAGCCCGTCTACAACCTCATCGGCGGCATGGCGCGCGACGAGATCACCTTCTACTGCACCGGCCCCGAGCCCGGGGCAATCAAGGCACTCGGCTTCTGGGGCGCCAAGGTGCCGCTGCCGCACAGCCATTTCGACGGTGAGGAAGGCCTGCGTGCCAATGTCGAGTTCCTGACGCGCCACCGCGAAACGGTCGGGCCGGATTTCCCGCTGATGGTCGACTGCTACATGTCGCTGACCGTCGACTACGCAATCCGGCTGGCCGAAGCCTGCAAGCCGCTCGCCATCCACTGGTGGGAGGAGGTGCTCTCGCCCGACGATGTCGAGGGCTTCCGCGCCATCAAGCACGCCCATCCGACCCTGCGCTGGACCACCGGCGAGCATGAATACACCCGCTTCGGCTTCCGCCGCCTGATCGAGGAACGCACGCTCGACATCGTCCAGCCCGACGTGATGTGGGTAGGCGGCCTCACCGAACTGCTGCGGATCGGCGCCCATGCCTCGGCCTACGACATCCCCGTCGTGCCGCATGGCAGCGGGCCCTACTCCTACCATTTCATTGCCAGCCAGACAGGCCCGGCCTTCTGCGAGTACGTGGCGGCGAGTCCCGACGGCAGATCGATCAGCCCGGTCTTCGGCGACCTCTTCGAGGGTGAACAGGTGCCGGTCAACGGCAGACTGAAGCTCTCCCACGCACCGGGCTTCGGCATGACGCTCGCCGACAGGGATTCGCTCGAGCCGGCATAAGCCGATTGTGAGGCGGCGCGGCAGCCGCTACATCGTTCGACGATGAAACGGCCTTCCTCGACACCGAGCGACCGACGCTCCCTCGCAATTGCCGCAGGCGTCGCCGCGTCGCTCATTGTGGCGGCGGGGATGGCGCTGGCGCCCGAACCCGTGCTGTCGCAGACGCTGCGCACGCTGTTCGCACTCGTTTTCGCCCTGCTCGGCATCGGCGGCGTCTACTGGCTGTTCCGCGACCGACAGGCGTTGCGCGAGCGGCTGGCGACACTCGAGGGGAGCTTTGGAGAGAAGGAGGCGCATCTCCAGTCGATACTCGACACCGTGCTCGACGCGACGGTGGTGATCGACGCCGAGGGCGTCGTGCTCTCCTTCAACGCCTCGGCGGTGCGCCAGTTTGGCTATACGCCGGAAGAGGCCGTTGGCCGCAATGTCAGCATGTTGATGCCTGCGCCTTATCGTGAGCAACACGACAACTACCTCGGCCGTTACCTCCAGACCGGCGAAAGGCGGATCATCGGCGTCGACCGCGTCGTCGTCGGCCGGCGCAAGGACGGTTCCACCTTCCCCATGAAGCTCGCGGTCGGCGAGATGCGCCAGGGCGACCGCATCTATTTCACCGGCTTCATCCGCGACCTGACCGAGCGCGAGGAAAGCCAGGCCATGCTCGACCAGGCCCGCAGCGAACTGGCGCGGCTGGCTCGGCTGAACGAACTGGGCGAGATGGCCTCGACACTGGCGCACGAGCTGAACCAGCCGCTTTCGGCCATCGCCAACTACGTGCAGGGCTGCCGCCGCATGCTCGACCGGCTCGAGGACGACGTTGCCGGCCGCATGCGCGGCGCGCTCGACGAAACGGCCAAGCAGGCCCTGCGCGCCGGCGACATCATCCGGCACCTGCGCGAGTTCGTCACCCGCGGCGAGACCGACAAGGGTTCCGAGGACATCAACCACCTGGTCGAGGAAGCCGGTGCCCTGGCGCTGGTCGGCTCGCGGGAGCGGGGCATCAAGTCATTCTTCCATTTCGGCACCGAGACCAGCATGGTCGTCGCCGACCGTGTGCAGATCCAGCAGGTGCTGATCAACCTGATGCGCAACGCCATCGAGGCCATGCGTGACAGTGAGGAAAAGCAGCTGATAGTGCGCACGAGCCACGTATCGCCCGAAATGCTGCAGGTCGAGGTCGAGGACACCGGCACCGGCATATCGGACGAGATCGCGCCGCAGCTCTTCCAGCCATTCGTCACCACCAAGGCCAATGGTATGGGCGTCGGCCTGTCGATCTCGCGGCGCATAATCGAATCTCACGGAGGGGAACTGACGGTGCGCACCAATCCCGCGGGCGGCGCCACCTTCGTGTTCACCCTACCCATCGCCACGGAGGCCCTGGTTGAGTACAGCTGACACCGTCGTCCACATCGTCGACGACGAGGAAGCGGTGCGGAACTCGCTCGCTTTCCTGCTCTCGACCGCCGGCTTCGCCGTACGCGTGCACGAGAGCGCAACCGACTTCCTCGCCATCGCCGGCGATATCAGCAATGGTTGCCTGATCACCGACCTGCGCATGCCCGACATGGATGGCGTCGAACTGCTGCGCCGCCTGCGCGCGGCCGACGCCATGCTGCCCGCCATTGTCATCACCGGGCACGGCGACGTGCAGATGGCGGTAGAGGCCATGAAGAACGGCGCCATCGACTTCATCGAGAAGCCGTTCGGCGACGACGTGCTGATCGAGTCGATCTCCCGAGCCGCGAGCCGTGCCGCAGAGCGCGTGCAGAGCGCCGCCGCGCTGGATGCGATCCGCCAGCGCATCGCGTCGCTGAGCGAGCGCGAGCGCCAGGTCCTGCGCGGTGTGGTGGCGGGTCAGCCGAACAAGACCATCGCTCTCGAGCTCGGCATCAGCCCGCGGACGGTGGAGGTCTATCGCGCCGGCCTGATGGGCAAGATGCAGGCCCGGAGCCTGCCCGAACTCGTCCGCATGGTCATGGACGTGCGTATCGATCCGGTTTGATCTAGCTCAAGGTATCGTCGCCGAGGAGCGCTAGTGTCGCGGCATTGCCCGATGGGGCAGTTTCCCGGCGAGGACTGGCGACTATGGCTTCCGGCCGCATACTCGTGATAGCGCCCCACAATGACCTGCGTCGCTCGATTGCCTTTGCACTTGAAGCCGAAGGCTACGACGTGACGGCCCGGGCGGAGCTGCCGAGCCACTCCTGGGTATCGGCCGCCCGCTTCGATGCGACGGTGCTTGACCAGAAGGCGCTTGCCGGCCCCGACTATGTCAGCATCGCCTTCTGCCTGAAGGCGCGCCCGGTGATCCTGCTCGCCGCCAATCCGCGACCCTGGCTGGTCGAATGGGTGGCCGAGGTGATCGAGATGCCGGTGATCGGCAACGCACTGGGTCGAGCCGTTCGGACAGCGACCCACGCCCCCGCCTAGTTTACTGCGATCCCGAGCGGCAGCTTCTCGAGCAGTTCGCGCTCGTGCCGCACGCGCGCCCGCAGGCATTCGAAGAACCCGCGAAGCATGTAGCCCGTCGTCTCCGGCGCCAGCACCGGCTGCCGGCAGCCGAGTTGGTTGAGTTCGAACTGCACTTCCTCGCCGAAGCACTCATCCTCAAGGTGCTCGAGCCGCAACTGCTCGATGACGGCGCGGCCCTGCGCATGCGCCGCGAGGATGCGCGGAAAGAGCTGCGTCTCCTCAGCCTCGTGGGCGAGTCGCAGCAGCGGGCCGACGAGGGCCGCGGCGCGGCGGCAGTTCTCGTGGTTCAACCGGTCGGGCAGGGAATCCGCGATCGCTTCGAGCAGATCGCACAGCATCAGCTGCTGGTCGAAATACTCCCGGACATCGGCCAGAAGGCCCCTCTCCTCAGCCATTTTCCCCGTCTCCAACCACCATGACTCCATGCCGGAACAGATGCCACTCGGCACCCCGCGGCCTTGATCTGGATCAAGTTCTCGCGCCGAGGGTGCAGGTAGGTTCCGCGCGACCAACTTCAAGCCATGGGGGCCACGCGTTGCAGAATCTGCCTTGGATAATCGTCCTGGGAGGGGGCGCATTTTTTGCGCTCGTACTTTCAGGACTCGGACAGGATGCTGCCTACACTGCTCACATGGGCATCATTGCAGCAGTGCTCGGCTTGGGGGCAGTCATCCTGCTGCGCCGGCCGGAGCCGGCGGTGGCTGAAGCGCCGGCTCCGGTTTCGGCCTCGGGAGCTCCAGCCTATTTCGACGCGCCGATCCGGATCGGCTCGATCCTCACCGTCTTCTGGGGCTGCGTCGGCTTCCTCGTCGGCGTCGTCGTCGCGTTGCAGCTGGCCTGGCCGGACCTGAACCTCGAGCCGTGGTTCAACTTCGGCCGCATGCGGCCGCTGCACACCTCGGCCGTGGTCTTCGCCTTCGGCGGCACCGCGCTCATCACCACGAGCTTCTACGTCGTGCAGCGCACCTCGCGGGCTCGGTTGATCAGCGACAACCTCGCCTGGTTCGTGTTCTGGGGCTACCAGCTGTTTATCGTGATGGCAGCGACGGGATACCTGCTCGGCATCACGCAGGGCCGCGAATATGCAGAGCCCGAATGGTACACCGACATCTGGCTGACCATCGTCTGGGTCGCCTATCTGGTGCTCTTCCTCGGCACGATCATGAAGCGCCGGGAGCCGCACATCTATGTGGCGAACTGGTTCTACCTCGCCTTCATCCTCACCATCGCGATGCTGCACGTCGTCAACAACCTGGGCGTGCCCGTGAGCCTGCTGGGCTCCAAGAGCTACAGCCTGTTCTCGGGTGTGCAGGATGCGCTGACCCAGTGGTGGTACGGCCACAACGCAGTGGGCTTCTTCCTCACTGCCGGGTTCCTCGGCATGATGTACTACTTTCTGCCCAAGCAGGCGGAGCGCCCGGTTTACAGCTACCGGCTGTCGATCATCCACTTCTGGGCGCTCATCTTCCTCTATATCTGGGCTGGCCCGCATCACCTGCACTACACCGCCCTGCCCGACTGGGCTCAGACGCTCGGCATGGTGTTCTCGATCATGCTGTGGATGCCCAGCTGGGGCGGCATGATCAACGGCCTGATGACGCTTCAGGGCGCCTGGGACAAGGTCCGCACCGACCCGATCATCCGCATGATGGTTGCCGCCATCGCCTTCTACGGCATGTCGACCTTCGAAGGTCCGGTGATGTCGATCAAGTCGGTCAACGGCCTCAGCCACTATACCGACTGGACCATCGGCCACGTGCACTCGGGTGCGCTCGGCTGGGTCGGCATGATCTCGTTCGCCGCGGTGTACTTCATGGTGCCGCGCCTGTGGGGCCGCGCGCAGCTCTACTCGCCGCGCATGGTGAACTGGCACTTCTGGCTCGCAACCGTCGGCATCGTGATCTACGCGGCCGTGATGTGGGTCTCCGGTATCATGCAGGGCCTGATGTGGCGCGAGTACGATGACCAGGGCTTCCTCGTCTACTCGTTCGCCGAGAGCGTGGCCGCCCTTCAGCCCTACTACATCGCCCGCGCCTTCGGCGGCCTGCTCTACCTGGGCGGCGCCCTGGTGATGGCGTTCAACATCTGGATGACCATCCGCGGCCGGGTCCGCGCCGAGCGTCCGATCGTAACCGCTGCCCTGCAGCCGGCGGAATAGGAGCCTCCCGACCAATGGATATTCTAGGCAAACACGGCGTAATCGAGCGTAACGCCTCGCTGCTCTTCACCCTGTCGCTGGTGGTGGTTTGCATCGGCGGCATCGTTGAGGTCGCCCCGCTGTTCTACCTGCAGAACACGATCGAGAAGGTGGAGGGGATGCGCCCCTACACCCCCCTCGAGCTCGCCGGACGGGACATCTACATCCGCGAGGGCTGCTACGTCTGCCACAGCCAGATGATCCGCCCGTTCCGCGACGAGACGGAGCGCTACGGACATTACTCGCTGGCCGCGGAGTCGATATACGACCATCCCTTCCAGTGGGGCTCCAAGCGTACCGGCCCGGACCTCGCCCGCGTCGGAGCCCGCTACTCCAACGAGTGGCATGTCGAGCACCTGAGCGATCCGCGCGCACTGGTGCCGGAATCGATCATGCCCAAGTACGCGTTCCTTGCTGAAACCGACCTCGACACCAGCAACATCGCCGGCAGCCTGCGGGCCAACGCCATGGTGGGTGTGCCCTACAGCCAGGAGGCGCTCGACAACGCCGAGCGCGACCTCATCGCCCAGGCAACGCCGGACGCGGACACCTCTGGCCTGATGGCCCGCTACAACAACGTGCGGGCCGAAGACTTCGACGGCGATCCCAGGCGCATCACCGAGATGGATGCCCTGGTCGCCTACCTGCAGATGCTCGGCACGCTGGTCGACTTCACGACCTACGACGCCCAGGCCAACTTCCGCTAAGCGAGCCAAGCCATGCCAACAGCACAGTACGACATGCTTCGGCACTTCGCCGACAGCTGGGGCCTTCTCTACATGATGGTGATCTTCCTCACCGTGGTGGTCTTCCTGCTGCGTCCGGGCGCCAAGGCGAGCGCCGTCGCGGCCGCCCGCATCCCGCTCGAGGACACCGAACCGCTGAATCGGGAGGCCCGCCAGTGAGCGACAAGGACATCGACCAGACCAGTGGCGTCGAAACCACAGGGCACGAGTGGGACGGCATCAAGGAGCTGAACAATCCGCTGCCCCGCTGGTGGCTGTGGACCTTCTACGGCACCATTGTCTTCGCGATCGGCTACACCATCGCCTTCCCGGCCTGGCCCATGGTCTCGTCGGCGACGACCGGCCTGCTCGGCTACTCGAGCCGCGCCGACCTGCATGCGGACCTCGCAGCTGCCAAGACGGCGCAGGGCGACCTGCTGACCCGCGTCGCCGAGACCCCGGTGGGAGACATCCTGAAGGACGACGCGCTCGCCCGCTTCGCGCGCGCCGGCGGCGAGTCGTTGTTCAAGGTCCATTGCAGCCAGTGCCACGGCACCGGTGCAACTGGCAGCGTCGGGTATCCCAACCTCAACGACGACGAGTGGATCTGGGGTGGGAGCATCGAGCAGATCGCAACGACCATCACCGTGGGTGCCCGCGCCCCCGGCGTCGCCGACACGCAGTTCAACGTCATGCCCAGTTTCGGCACCGACGGCATCCTGACCAAAACGGAGATCGACGTGCTGGCAAGGCAGGTCGCCTCGATGTCGGGCATCGACGGTGGCGAGGTGTCCGCCGAGGGTGGGCAGCTCTACGCCGACAACTGCGCCTCGTGCCACGGCGACGGCGGCGAGGGCATGATCGATGTCGGCGGCCCGTCGCTGAACGACCACGTGTGGCTCTACGAAGGCACGCTCAATGCCATCAAGGCGCAGATCGACCATCCCCGCCATGGCGTGATGCCGGACTGGGGCCCTCGTCTCGGCGACACTGCGGTCAAGCAGCTCGCCGTCTATGTCCACGGGCTTGGTGGCGGCCAGTAGCATTCCCAAGGCTGTCGCCAAAATGGGGAGGGGGTGCGCCGTGCGTGCCCCCTCCTTTCCTTTCCGCCTCCGGGGGGCTTGACCCAGATCAAGCCGATATCGGACCCGCCATGACAGAACCGCTCGCATGACCACCGAGAATGCCCAGCAGATGCGCGCGGATAGTCCCGACACCTACGACGTCGAGGCGGTAAACTCTGCCACTCGGCGCCAGCCTCTTTACGCGCCGCGAAAGAAGATCTTTCCCCGGCGTGCTTCGGGCTATTTCCGCCGCTTCAAGTGGCTGGTCATGCTGGTGACGCTGACCATCTACTATGTGACGCCCTGGATCCGCTGGGATCGCGGACCCTTCGCTCCCGACCAGGCCGTGCTGGTCGACCTCGCCAACAAGCGGTTCTACTTCTTCTTCATCGAGATTTGGCCGCAGGAGTTCTATTACGTCGCCGGTCTCCTGGTGATGGCGGGAATCGGCCTCTTCCTCGTCACCTCGACCGTCGGTCGCGCCTGGTGCGGCTATGCCTGCCCGCAGACCGTCTGGGTCGACCTCTTCCTCGTCGTCGAGCGCGCCATCGAGGGCGACCGCAATGCCCGCATCAAGCTCGACGCCGCGCCCTGGTCGGCGGCCAAGCTCGGCAAGCGCATCTCCAAGCACTCCGTCTGGCTGCTGATCGGCATCGTGACCGGCGGCGCCTGGATCTTCTACTTCGCCGACGCGCCGACGCTGCTCATCGACGTCGTCACCCTGCAGGCGCCTATCGTGGCCTATGCGACCATCGCGCTACTGACCGCCACCACCTACACCTTCGGCGGCCTGCTGCGCGAACAGGTCTGCACCTACATGTGCCCCTGGCCTCGCATCCAGGGCGCGATGCTCGACGAGCACTCGCTGACCGTCACCTACAACGACTGGCGCGGCGAGCCACGCACCCGCCACGCCAAGAAGGCGGTGGCCGAGGGCAAGCCGGTGGGCGACTGCGTCGACTGCAATGCCTGCGTCGTCGTCTGCCCGATGGGCATCGACATCCGCGATGGCCAGCAGCTCGAATGCATCACCTGCGCGCTCTGCATCGACGCCTGCGACGACGTGATGACGAAGCTGGACAAGGAGCGCGGGCTCATCTCGTACGCCACGCTCGACGACTACAACCGCAACATGGCTCTCGCCACCGGCAGCGGCAAGGTGATCCAGCCAGCGCGCGTCCGCGACGGCAGGACCGGCCGCCTCTTCGATGCCGTCAAGCAGATCGACTGGCGCTCGATCATCCGCCCGCGCACCATCGTCTATTTCGTCGGCTGGGTGGCAATCGGGCTTGCGATGGTGACCGCGCTCGCCCTGCGCTCGCCGCTGTCCCTGAACGTCCTGCACGACCGCAACCCGCTCTACGTCGAGCTGCGCGACGGGGCCGTGCGCAACGGCTACGACGTCAAGGTGCTGAACATGACGCCGCAAATGCGCGAGGTCGTGCTGCGCCTCGAAGGCCTGCCCGGTTCCACCCTGTCGCTCGCCGACAACGGCACCGAGACGGCCGCTGGCATCCCGCTCACCCTCGAACCCGACAAGGTCCTGCCCATCCGTCTCTATGTTCGCGTCGCACCCGGGGCGGTGCCGCAGAGCCAGGTCCCGTTCCGCATCGTCGTCGAGGACACCGACGCCGGCATCGAGACCGGTGCCGAGACGACCTTCGAAGTTCCGGAGAAAGCCAGATGAGCACCTCGCCCCCAACCCGCAAAGGCGAGTTCACCGGCCGACATATGTGGCTGCTGGTCATCGCCTTCTTTGGCGTCATCATCACCGTCAACATCACCATGGCCGTGTTCGCGACGACCAGTTGGACCGGCCTTGTTGTCACCAACTCCTATGTCGCAAGCCAGCAGTTCGAAGAGCGGCGTCTCGCCCACAACCGCCAGGTGGAGGCCGGCTGGACCTCGGGCCTGAGTTACGCGGACGGAACCGCCGTCCTCGCGGTCGCCGACGGCAGCGGCAGGCCGGTAGAGCTCGGCACGCCGGTGCTCCATATCAACCGCCCGGTCGGTGGCCATGATGATCAGTCCGTGCCGCTCGTCCGCCAGCAGGATGGCACCTATGCCGGTCCCGCGACGCTTTCACCTGGCGTCTGGGAGGCCCGCATCGAGGTCACCGACACGCCCCTCGGCCCCTTCCAGATCCACGAGCGGTTCCGCATCGAAGGAACGGCACCATGACCTGCTGTGTGCCCGGTGAACTGGCCGCCGTCGAGGACCCCGTCGCCATCGAGGCCGACGACGCTGCGCTGATGGCGCTGAGCCGACCACTCGGCGATGGGCGCCGTCAGCTCGAGTTCGCGGTGCCGGACGCTCATTGCGCTGCCTGCATCCGCGCCATCGAGACGAGCCTCAGGGCGCTGCCACAGGTGACGGCAGCGCGCGTGAACCTCACTGCCCGTCGCGTCCGTGTCGCCTTCGATCCCTCGATGGGCGATCCCTCTGACCTGGCCCCAGCGATCCGCCGCAGCGGCTACCACACCTTCGTGCTGGACCCGACCGAGGAGACGCGCGGCGACCCCGTGCTCACCGAGATGGTCAAGGCACTTGCCGTCGCGGGCTTCGCGGCTGGCAACATCATGTTGTTCTCGGTCTCGGTCTGGTCGGGGGCCAACGACGCGACGCGCGATCTCTTCCACTGGCTCTCGGCCATCATCGCCCTGCCCGCTGTCGCCTACTCGGGCCGCATCTTCTTCCGTTCGGCCTGGCGCGCCATCCGCGTCGGCAAGACCAACATGGACGTGCCTATCTCGATCGGGGTGATCCTCGCCACCGCTCTCAGCCTGTTCGAGACGCTGAACTCGGGCCGGCACGCGTATTTCGATGCTTCGACCAGCCTGCTCTTCTTCCTGCTGATCGGTCGCACGCTGGACCACCTGATGCGCGAGCGTGCGCGCAGCGCCATCACCAACCTCGCGCGGCTGCAGCCGCGGGGCGCCACCCGGATTCACGCCGACGGCCGTCGCGAATACCTGAGGCTCGACGAACTCGAACCCGGCATGCGACTGGAGCTGCGGGCCGGCGAGCGCGTCCCGGTGGATGCGACGGTCGCGTCGGACGCCGCCACGTTTGACTACTCGATCATCAGCGGGGAAACCGCTCCCTATGCGGTGCCCCGGGACGGCGAGGTCGTCGCCGGCGCCGCCAATCTCGGCGGTCCGGTCGAACTCGTTGCCACCCGGGCCTCGACCAATTCCTTCCTCGCCCGCATGGCGGCGATGATGGACGCCGCCGAGAATGCCCGCACCCGGCCGCGCCGAATCGCCGACCGCGCCGCCGCCGTCTATGCGCCAGTGGTACACACCATCGCGATCACTACCTTCCTCGGCTGGGGTCTCGTGAGCGGCGACTGGCACGCGGCGCTGCTCAACGCCGTGGCCGTACTGATCATCACGTGCCCCTGCGCCCTCGCCCTGGCCGTGCCGATCGTTCATGTGGTGGCCGCCGGCCGGCTGTTCGAGCGCGGCATCCTGATGAAGGACGGCGCCGCCCTGGAGCGCGCCGCCGAAGTGGGCTCGGTCGCCTTCGACAAGACGGGCACGCTGACGGTCGGTCAGCCGCTGGTCGTTGCTGCCCATGTCCAAGACGAGGAGGCGGAGGCTATCGCCGCCGCACTCGCGCGGGCCAGCAACCACCCGCTGTCACGGGCCCTCGCCACGCATCTCGATCGCGCCGTGATCTTCAAGGGCACCATCCGCGAAGTTCCCGGTCAGGGCGTCGAGGGGATTGCCGACGGCGTCACCTGGCGGCTCGGTAGCCGCGCCTGGTGCGGCCTTGCCGACGACGACGGCTCGGACCTGACCGAAGTCTGGGTCAGCGCCGATGGTGTCGCGCGAGGCTGGTACAGGTTCAGCGACCTGCCGCGCCGAAGCGCCCGCGAGGGCGTTGCCAAACTGGCGCGCATGGGCCTTCCGGTGCGCCTCATCTCGGGCGACCGGCAGGGTCCC
>JAEYZJ010000337.1 GCA_023430705.1 Pseudomonadota bacterium
GTGCCGCCATCGAGCCGCACGCCAAAGCCCGTCGCCTCGCGATAGGCCGTGATGCGGCCATAGTCCGGAATGAAGTTCTGCTCCGGATCCTCGGTGGTGACGCGGCACTGGATCGCGATGCCGATGAGCCTGATGTCCTCCAGGAGGGGAACGCCCGACTCCGGCGAGCCGATGACAGCGCCTTCGAGCAGCTTGATCTGCGCCTTCACGATGTCGATGCCGGTGACCACTTCGGTCACCGTGTGCTCGACCTGGATGCGCGGGTTCACTTCGATGAAGTAGAACTTGTTGGTGTCGGCATCGAGCAGGAATTCGACCGTGCCGGCGCCGCGATAGTTCGCCGCCTGCCCCAGCCGGATCGCCGCGCCGGTGAGGTCGTCGCGAACTTCCTGGCTCAGATACGGCGCCGGAGCGCGCTCCACCACCTTCTGGTTGCGCCGCTGCACCGAGCAATCGCGCTCGAACAGGTGCACGAGGTTGCCGTGGTCGTCGCCGATCAGCTGCACCTCGACGTGGCGGGCCCGCTCGATCAGCTTTTCGAGATACATCTCGTCCTTGCCGAAGGCGGCCTTCGCCTCGCGCTTGCCCTCCGAGACTTCGTGGACGAGGGTCGTCTCGTCCATGATGCGGCGCATGCCGCGGCCGCCGCCGCCCCAGCTGGCCTTGAGCATCAGCGGATAGCCGATCTCGGCGGCCATGCGCTTGACCTCGTCCATGTCGTCGGGAAGCGCATCGGTCGCAGGCACCACCGGCACGCTGGACTTGATCGCCATGTTGCGTGCCGCGACCTTGTTGCCGAGGTCCCGCATCGTCTGTGCGCGCGGCCCGATGAAGACGATGCCGGCATCCTCGCAGGCATCGGCGAACTCGGGCGATTCCGACAGCAGCCCGTAGCCGGGGTGGATCGCGTCGGCGCCCGAGATCTGGGCGATGCGAATATACTCGTCGATCTGCAGGTACGCCTCGACCGGCCCCTTGCCCTTGCCGATCAGGTACGCCTCGTCGGCCTTGAAGCGGTGCAGCGCCAGCTTGTCCTCTTCGGCATAGCAGGCGACCGTCTTGATGTTCAGTTCGTTGGCGGCGCGAAACACGCGGATGGCGATTTCGCTGCGGTTCGCGACAAGGATCTTCTTGATCGGCATCGATGTAACCCGGACAGGAGGGGTCGACGCACCAGTGGCGCCGGCTGGGGGATAGCAGGATCGGCCCGGCGGGGCCGTCCGTTACTTCTGGCTCAGATGCCCCGCAAGATGGGACATGTCGTACCCGGCATGCGCCGCCGCCGAGATGATCTCGCTGGCGGGTGCCTTGCCGGCCTGGCTGAGCGCCCACAGTGTCGTGGAGCGCGTACCCGAGCGGCAGTAGCAGAATACCGGGCCGGTGCTCCCCTCGAGCACCTGCTTGGTCTGCTCGACCATGTCCTGGCTGACGCCTTCGCGGCCGAGCGGAATATGGTGATAGGCGAGACCAGCCTCGCGAGCCGCCTGTTCGATCGTCGCGCTGTCTGGCTGATCCGGCGACTCGCCGTCCGGCCGGTTGTTGATTATGGCGACGAAGCCCAGGTTCTTGATGGCTTTCACATCCTCGGGTCTGATCTGCGGGGACACGCTCACGTGGTCGTTGATCCGCTTCACGTCCAAATCACTAACTCCGATAGATAGGCCGAGGTCTTCCCAAACCCTTTATAGACAACCGTGCATTGTGGAGGCAAGGCGCGCCGGACGCACCGTAAGTCTCACGACTTTTCGGTAACTGACTATTGCCCGGGCGGGACGACGGGCTGGCCCACCCATGGGCGCCAGATTTCGCCGCGCTCCGCCACGAATCGGTCGGCCACCGTCTCCACGGTTTCCCCGTCCTGCCCCAGTTGCTGCAGCATCCGGTTCATCTCGTCGAACGGCATCTTGGCGCGCACGAAATACGCAGCCACCTGCGGGGCCTCGAGATAGACCCACTCGGCAAGCGCGATCACCACCGGATCAGGCGCGAAGCCGGTCGGCGTCGGCGCTGCGCAGGCGGTACGGCCCATGCACTGGAACGCCTCCTGGTTGTAAGCGGCGAGCTTGACCGGCTTGAACACATACTGCGCCAGCACCGCATTGGGCTGCCAGTAGTAGAAGAGGATCGGCTCCTGCCGGCCGACGGCTTCGGCAATCAGCGTGTCGAGCTCGAATCGGTTCGCCGGCTCGACGATGTCGAACGACTGGTCGAGCCCATAGGCCCTGAGCATGTTTCGGTTGAGCACCGCGCAGCCCCAGTCGACCGGACACGAGACGAACTTGCCCCGGCCGTTGCCGTCACCGAAATCGGCGGCGTGCGCCTTGAGCCCGTCGATCGTGGTGATCTCCGGCCACTGCGCCACCGCGTACTCGGGCACGAACCACCCCTCGAACACGCTGTCGATGTAGGGTGTGCCCGCCTGCCGCACGTTCTGGCTCTTCATCGCCGTGTTCCAGATATCGGCGATCCGCCCGGCCCACAGTTCCGGCACCACCGCCGGCTGGCCGTTCGCGCCCATCGACGAGCCCGCCGCGGCAAGGTCCGTGTCCTGCAGCGCGATGTTGCACATGAAGCTCGCGGTGAGCAGCCTTGAGTGAATCTCGGCGAGCAGGGCCGCCGAGGGCCAGCTCATGCGGGCGATGGTCAGCGGCTGCCTCCCGCATGGCGGTGGCGGCACGGGCGGCAGCCCCGAGTTGAGGTTGACCTCGTCGCTGCTACCCGCCGGAGGATCGAGCGTTTGCACCGAATCCTGACCAGTCGCCGAACCGGCGATCAGGATCATTACGGCGAGGCTGGAGATGAGGCGGGCAAACATCGTCGTCGGGACCGGTAACTGTTGCGGCGAAGTCTAGCGGGCACTCGCCCGGCAACATAGTGCCGGCAAACGCTTTTACCACCTGATCAAAAGCGGATGACTCGCCTTTGAGTTTTATGCAATATCCCCGCCAGTGGGGCGCGGGTTGTGCCCCCAATCATTGTTGTCTCGGCGGCAGATGCCTTCAGCAAGAGGGCCGCGCAGGAGCGACAAGTACAGAGGGACATCATGAACAAATCCAGCATCCTTGGCCTCGCCGTAGCTGCGACCGTGCTCGGTCTCGCCGTTCCGGCGCTCGCCGAAGACGTAAAGGTCGGCATTCTCGGCGACCTTACCGGTCCGATCGAGAGCCTGGCTCCGCCGATCGTAGCAGCCGCCCAGCTCGCCTTCGACCAGGTCAATGCCCAGGGCGGCATCCTTGGGGGCGGCAAGATCGTGTCGGTGACCGGCGACTCTGCGTGTGACCCGTCCGTCGCCGGTCCGGCTGCCGACAAGCTCGTCAACACCGATCAGGTGACCGCCATCGTCGGCGCCTTCTGCACCGGCGCTACCATCGGCGCTGCCACCGCCGCGGGCATTCCGGGCGGCGTCGTGCAGATCTCGCCGTCGGCTTCGGCTCCGGCGCTGACCACGCTCGATGACAAGGACCTCGTCTTCCGCACGACCCCGTCCGATGCGTTCCAGGGCGTGAAGATGGCTGACCTGCTGCTCCAGAAGGGCATCCAGGACGTCGCCGTGACCTACGTGAACAACGACTACGGCAAGGGCCTTGCCGACGTCTTCGTTGACACCTTCACCAAGGGCGGCGGCACGGTCTCGGCCAACGTCGCGCACGAGGACGGCAAGGCGGACTACCGCGCGGAACTGGGCCAGCTCTCTTCGGGCGGCACGCAGAACCTCGTGATTCTTGCCTACGCTTCGGGCTCGGGCAAGACCATCCTGCAGCAGGCCATCGAAGGCGGCGAGTTCACCGCATTCGTCGGCGGCGACGGCATGATCGGCGACGACCTCGTGACCGGCCTGCCGGCCGAAGCCATCAACGGCAAGATCATCGCCACCCGCGCCGGCGCCTATGCCGGCGACTCGGCCGACCTCTACACCAAGCTCGCGACCGACGCCGGCCAGGATCCGGCGGCCACCTACGCGCCGCAGGCTTACGACGCCGCCTTCCTGCTCGCACTGGCGATCGAGAAGAACGGCTCGGCTTCGCGCGAAGGCCTGACGCAGGCCCTGCGTGACGTCGCCACTGCTCCGGGCGAGAAGATCCTTCCCGGCGAGTGGAGCAAGGCTGTCGAGCTGATCAAGGCCGGCACCGACATCGACTATGACGGCGCTGGTGGTTCCAACGACTTCGACGCCGCCGGCGACGTCGACGGCATCATCGTCGAAGTGGCCGTGGAAGACGGCCGTTTCGTCGAAGTCGGCCCGGTGGAATAAGCCGCGCCGCGACCCGATTGCGAAGGCCTGGGAGCGATCCCGGGCCTTTTGCTTTGGTTCAGGCCTCGAGCCGCCGCGCCTCGATCCGCTTATCGCCGACGAGGACGGAAATCTCGAAATGGTCCGCCTGTACCACGTCGAGGACCCGCTCGGACGGTAGGCGCAGACGCTTGTGCCGCCCCCGCGCCCCACGCTGTCGTAGACAAGCCCGCCTCGCCCTCGGCCCGCAGCGTTTCACCGAAGGCCTGCGCCGCTGTAGTCGTCGGGCGCGTGCAGGTCCCGCCTGGTGCCCCGGATATCGACAAACTCGCCCTCGAGCCGAGGCTTGGTAGGTGCGATAGCTCCGCACCATCCCCTCGCGTCCGCGCGCCAACGTCGAGCGTGAACGGCTGCCCTCGCGGGCCAGCTTCGCCCAGTTGTGGTAGGTCGAACGGGACGGGTGACGAACGCCATGCCGCATTATCCATCTCCGTCATCCGGGAAATGAATATGGTCCAGATCTGGACATCACGTAACGTTCACCCGACTGGCGCGCGAGACCTCAGGCCTCGCGCTTGACCACTTCCGGGATCAGCCCGCGCGGCGCATAGCGCAGCGCAATCGTGATGACGACGCCAAGCACGAACACCCGCATCTGGCTTGCCCGCGACTGGATCTCGGGGATGGCGCCCAGGCCCATGTCGGTGGAGAGGCTGGAGATGTTGTTGAACAGCCACTGCGCCACCGGATCGGAGATCATCCACGTGATGTAGATGAGCAGTGCACCGAATACGGCGCCCCAGTTGTTGCCCGCCCCGCCCACGATGACCATCACCCAGATCAGGAAGGTGTGGTTGATCGGCTGGTAAGAGCCCGGATCGTAGATCTGCTGGAAGCTGACAAGGATCGCGCCGCCGATGCCCATCAGCACCGAGCCGAGCACGAAGATCTCGAGCTGGCGGCGGGTGACGTTCTTGCCCATGGAGGCGGCCGCAATGTGATTGTCGCGGATGGCGCGCATCATGCGCCCCCACGGCCCGCCATAGGCACGCTGGATCAGGAAGAAGGCCAGTACCAGGAAAACCAGGACGACCGCCAGGAACCCCAGCCGGGCAAAAACAAACGCATCGAGGTTGGACAGCCCCTCGGCCTGCAGGTCCTGCGGCAGTGGCGTCGGCCATGGAATCGGCGATACCGTCAACGTGCCGCGGGTCAGCCAGTCCATGTTCTTGAGCAGCGCGCGGATGATCTCCGAGATGCCGATCGTGGCGATGGCGAGATAGTCGGTGCGGAGCCCGAGGCAGATCTTGCCCACGATGTAGGCAACGCCTGCTGCGAGCACGCCGCCGAACAGCCAGCCGAGCACCGGGTGAAGCCCCAGTCCGCCCACCCAGCCGCCGCCGGCCTTCTCGATATAGGTCGCCGCAGGGTCGATCTGGCTGCGATAGACGCAGTAGGCGACGATCCACGCCAGCACCGTGAGAGCGGTCTTCCAGCGCCCCCGGACGCCGATGCGGTCGGAGTAGCGCGCGCCCCACACCAGCAGGAACCCGGCGAGGAACGCCATCAGCGCCTTGCCCAGCATCAGCGGCCCGTCCGATTCCCAGAAGGCGTCGTTCACGGGGTAGGAAACGAATGTGACGGCCGCGCCGCCCAGCATCAGCATGCCCATGATGCCGAAGTTGAACAGCCCGCCATAGCCCCACTGGATGTTCAGCCCGAGCGC